>JAYVOT010001030.1:0-11773 GCA_043757795.1 Chthonomonadaceae bacterium
TGAAGGAAGCTCTTTCGATTCCCGGCGAATGGTATCTCGACCGTCCGACCGGCGAATTGACCTACCTCCCGATGCCCGGCGAGACGCCGAAAAATACGACTGTCGTTGCGCCGAAATCCGAGCGACTACTGGAGTTTCGAGGCGATCCGGAAAAGCGTAAATGGGTTGAAAACGTTCGTTTCGAGGGGATTGCGTTCGGCAATACGAACTGGACTACTCCGCCTGAAGGCAACAACTTCCCGCAAGCCGAGGTGAACATTTCCGCAACGATCACAGCTCTGGGCGGCAGGGATTTGACTTTCTCGAAGTGTAGCGTCGTCAATACGGGCAACTACGCAATCTCTCTGAAGGAAGGCTCTAAGCGATGCGTCATAGAGAGTTGCAACCTCTCAAATTTGGGCGCCGGCGGAGTGATGATCGGAGAGCAGGGGATGTTCCCCGATGAAGAGCGGCGCGCAACCAACAACGTAGTGCAAAACTGTCTGATTGAGCACGGCGGAAGAGTTCACCCGGCGGCAATCGGGGTTTGGATCGGGCAGTCGAGCTATAACGTGATCAAAAACAACTCCATTCACGACCTCTACTACACCGGAATTTCCGTTGGGTGGACGTGGGGGTACGGCGAGAGTCAGGCGAATCATAATCTCATTGAAAACAATCGTATCTGGGATATCGGGCAAAACGTACTGAGCGATATGGGCGGAATCTACACTTTGGGAGTTGCGCTGGGGACGATCCTGCGAGGAAACGTTATTCACGACACCTCCTCCGTGGACTACGGAGGTTGGGGAATCTATCCCGATGAAGGCAGTACAGGGTTGCTCATTGAGAACAACCTCGTATACAACACGAAAACCGGGAGTTTTCATCAACATTACGGAAAAGACAACCTCGTTCGAAACAATATTTTCGCCTACTCGAAGGAGGCGCAACTGATTAGAACAAGGGCGGAGGATCATCGCTCGTTCAGGTTGGAAAGGAACATTATCCTCTGGAAATCAGGCCCGCTGCTTGGTTCGAACTGGACTGGGAACAACTACGAACTGGACAACAACCTCTATTGGCGTACGGACGGCAAGCCGATAGATTTTGCAGGCCTCAGTTTGGATGAGTGGCGAAAAAAGGGTCAAGACCTTCATTCCGTCATCGCCGATCCCGGTTTCTCAAAACCCGAACTTGGAATGTTCGCGCTAGGCTCTGATTCGCCTGCATTCAGATTGGGTTTCAAGGAGTTCGATTATCATGCTGCCGGAAGCAGCCTTCGTTCCGCCTGGCGCGATCAGCCTCGAGCGTTTCCTGAGGCGACGGTGAAAAAGGTCGTCATCAACGACGATTTTGAAAGCACGGAAGTCGGGGCGAAAGCGAAAGTTGCGACCACAAACGAGGAAAACTCTGAAGCGACAGTTCGAGTGACGGATGAATTCGCAAATTCCGGAAAGCGCTCATTGAAGTTCATTGATAAAGCCGGGCAAAAATTCGGCTTCAACCCGCATATTTACTATGCGCCCAATTTTGACGATGGCGTCGCAGTTGGAAAATTCGCGTTGCGTTGGGAGACAGGGGCAAGGATGTACAACGAATGGCGGGGAGATGGGACTCCGTATGCAGTCGGACCTTCGATTTCAATTGAAGAGGACGGCACGCTGAAGGCAAGCGGCAAAGAGGTCGCTCGCATCCCGGCGGGCAAGTGGGTGCGATTTGAAATTCGCTTCGCCCTCGGCGACGCCGGGAACGGAAGTTACGATCTCACCGTGATCCTTCCGGGACGCACCCCGCCGCTTCTTGTCAACGCCATCCCCTGCAACTCGCAGTGCAAGGCGATTCGTTGGTTCGGGTTTGTGGCGGACGGCAACAAGGACGCCGTTTTTTATCTTGACGACGTGTCGCTGATCCTAAAAACGAAGTGATTCCACTCCTGTTGCGAGGATACAAAACGCCTTAGGCTCTTCTCTAGTCCGAGGAGCTCATTCGTTTGACGGAGGTTTTCAGACCCCGAATTTGTCGACTGTGAAACATGAGTAATTAAAGTTCAAATTATGAAGTCTATTCTAATTGTCGGCGGCGGGGTGATAGGGCTTTGCACCGCGTATTATGCCATGCAAAAGGGGTTTCAGGTCACTCTTTTGGAGCGTGGAAAGCCAAATCACGACGCCTGCTCGCTTGGGAATGCCGGGATGATCGTGCCAAGTCATTTCACTCCTCTAGCCGCGCCGGGAATGATCGGATACGGCCTCAGGCAGATGCTCAATCCGGAGAGTCCTTTCTTCGTGCGCCCCCGGTTGGACATGAAACTTCTGGACTGGGGCTACAAATTCTGGCAAGCCGCAAATCAGGAACATGTTGATCGATCTTCGACACTGTTGCGGGACATGAATCTCGCGAGCCGGGGCCTGTACGAGAATTTTTCGGACGCCTGGAGCAACGACTTCCTTCTCGCTAAGAAAGGTCTGCTCATGTTGTGCAAAACGGAGAAGACGTTGCAAGAAGAAGCTCGATTAGCGATAAAAGCCAACGAACTTGGTTTGAGGGCGGAGGTTCTGGACGCAGGCGAGACGGCTAGACGCGATCCCGGCGTCACGATGGACGTTGTCGGCTCAGTCTATTTCGCTCAAGACTGTCACCTCTCTCCGCAAAAATTTATGGCGAGTTTGACTCAAGCTCTTTTGGACGGCGGGGCGCGTCTCTGCTTCGGAACCGAAGTCAAAGGATGGCGAATGACAGGCGGGACGATTGACGCAGTCTTGACGAATAGAGAGGATTTCAGTGCGGACGAGTATGTGCTTGCGGGCGGTTCCTGGTCGGCTGAAGCTCTAAAGGGGCTTAATTTGAAGTTGCCGATGCAAGCCGGCAAGGGCTACAGCATGACGCAGAAGCGGCCGCGACAACTACCGGAACTCTGTTCGATTCTAATGGAGGCGAGGGTGGCGGTGACGCCTTTGGGGGAGACTTTGCGTTTTGGCGGAACGATGGAGATCACCGGGTTAGATGAGTCAATCTCGAAAAATCGGGTGAAAGGAATTGTAAATTCCATCCCAAAGTACTTTCCGGATTTTAAATCGGAAGACTTCGCCGACGAGCCTGTGTGGGTCGGGCTTCGACCCTGCTCGCCGGACGGACTGCCCTATATTGGAAGATTCGGCAAGTATTCAAACCTCTCCGCGGCGACAGGGCACTCGATGATGGGCTTGAGTTTAGGTCCTATTACAGGTAAACTAATGTCAGAAATTTTATCGAATTCGCAAACCTCTATCGGCATAGAAGCCCTTTCGCCCGACAGGTACGCCTAAAGGAAATCATGACAATCTCAGGACAAAATTTAATTGGATACGGCGTTTCAGACCTCGGGGACGACGAGTTTTATGCAGTGAACCCGACGAATGGCGAGGAGATCGATCCTCTCTTCCCGGTCGCAACTGAAGAGGAGGTTGATCGCGCCGCCAACTTCGCCTCCAGAGCATTTCTCCTATATCGAGCGCTTTCTGCAGTACAGAGAGCCGGTTTCCTCGAGGCGATCAGCGATGAGATCGTTGCTCTCGGCGACGATCTGTTGCATAGAGCGTCTTTGGAATCCGGTCTCCCTTTGCCGAGATTGATCGGCGAGCGGGGCAGAACAGTCAATCAGCTCAAGATGTTTGCAGCGCTTTTGCGAGAAGGCTCGTGGGTGGACGCACGAATCGACACCGCTTTGCCGGATCGACAACCTTTGCCAAGACCGGATCTGCGACGAATGCTCATCGCATTGGGACCCGTCGCGGTTTTTGGAGCGAGCAATTTCCCCTTCGCTTTTTCAGTGGCTGGCGGCGATACGGCTTCAGCCCTTGCCGCCGGATGCCCCGTCGTCGTTAAAGCTCACCCCGCGCATCCGGGAACTTCCCAAATGGTTGGCGAGGCGGTGGTTCGGGCGGCGAAAAAAACTGGTATGCCGAACGGCGTATTTTCGATGTTGCACGGCAAAACGGAGACGGGCATGGCTCTCGTGAAGCATCCCTTGATTGAGGCGGTCGGTTTTACAGGTTCGTTGCAAGCCGGGAGGGCGCTCTTTGACGCCGCCGCCGCCCGCTCGAAACCCATTCCGGTCTATGCCGAAATGGGAAGCGTCAACCCTGTCTTTCTGTTGCCGGGAGCTTTGAAGGCGAGAGGCGAAGCGATAGCGAACGGCTACGCCGCCTCAATCACGATGTCCGTAGGTCAATTTTGCACGAACCCCGGTTTAGCCTTCGGAATTGCTTCCCCTGAACTCGATTCTTTCCTCGCGACCGCTTCGGAAGCGATCAAGAAATCCGCCTCCGCGACGATGCTGACTCCCGGCATCGCCAACTCATTCGGAAAAGGTTGTTCGAGACTAACTGAAACAGAAGGCGTGACTGTCAGCGCAAAAGGGTTGGAGGGCGAGCAAGGCGTTCCTGTTCTGTTTTCTACGGATGCGCAAATGTTCATTTCAGATCATTCCTTGGCGGAAGAGGTGTTCGGACCCTCTTCGTTGCTGGTAATTTGCGAATCGCAAGAAGAGTTGGAGGCGGTCGCAAACGCACTCGAAGGACAACTGACAGGCACGCTTCAGGCGGAAGCGGAAGACCTGCGACAGTTCGGAAATCTCAAATCTATTCTTGAACTGAAGGTCGGCAGGCTCATCGTCAACGGATTCCCGACGGGAGTGGAGGTCGGCCCCACGATGCAACACGGCGGACCTTATCCGGCGACGACAGCGCCACTGACAACCTCCGTGGGAACGGCGGCGATCTTCCGGTTCGCTCGCCCCATCTGCTATCAAAACGTCCCGAACGAATTTCTTCCCGTCGAGCTTCAAAATGTCAATATTATGGGCGTTTCAAGGCTCATCAATGGAGAATTGACGAAGGCGGATGTTTAAGGCGCTATCCGGTGGTTTACAACCTCCGGCAGATGAATGGGCGTCCTGCGGACACGCGAAACCGACACAAATCTTCGTGCATCACGTCCGTAGGACAAAGTGCGGTTTACATTGAGCGATGTAATTTATCGCAGGACTTTACAAAAGTGTCGCTTTTTCGGAGCGACTAAGTATTAACCAGTAAGGAAAACGGGCGGTGGCAGCCAAGAAAAATCGCAGGGATGTAGATGCGCAGATCGATTTGCACGGCATGAATGCGGAGCAGATGCGTCTCTCCCTTGAAAAAAGCTGGGATGAATGGCGTGGGCTAAGGCGAGTGCGAGTCATTCATGGCCAGGGTACGGTGCTTCGACCCGCACTGCAACGATGGTGCGAGGAGATGGGAATACCGCAAGATTCGGACTACGACAACCCCGGTTCGAGCCTGCTCTACCCGCGTGATCGCACACTCTCAAACAGTCCGCTTTTCGAAACTTTGAAAGAGAAGGGGTTGAGACTCACTCCGGCTCAGGAGGCTTATCTTCGCGACCCCGTTGCAATTGAACGCGCTCGAAAGGAGGCTCACAAACAGCAACTTGAAGCGGAGATGAAGAAGAGGAAAGCGGCTGCGGACCTCGCACAATCTCGAAGCAAGGATGAAGCCCTCTGGAAATCGGAACTGGCGCGCCTCGACGGGATGGAACGCAGACGCTCCGGGAAGACGGATACGGACAAGAAACCGGGACCGCCGATCATTATTCCTCCTCTGGAAATCAAGTATCAAGAGGGATATTGGCGTGCGGAGCTTGTGCGCGTTGCGGATACCGAGACGGAGATTTTGCAGATTCAGAAAAAAACAGGGCTTGACAAACTCGCAAAGCCTCTCGAAGCAAAAGCGGCGGAAGAGGCAGCGAAGAAACCTCGCGTTCCGCAAGTTCCTCGTCGCGACGAGGCGGCGGACATGGCGCTTTTTGAGTCAGAGATGATGCGCCTTGCTGAAGATTCGCCGAGCGAAGCTGGCAGGTCAAAGAGGTGATGGAGTAAGTTTTAATTTTCAACGGAGGTTTAATGCGTCCAACTTTCTATCTTTTGTTTTCTCTCGTCGCTCTAGCAGTAATTTCCACAAACGCATCCGTTCATGCACAGGAAAGCTCAAAAAAAGTCGGATTGAAGGAAGTTGCGAGGAGAGCGAGGCTCCCTTTCAAAATCGGCACAGCCGTCAATTTTTATGGACAAAAAGACAAATCCGGTCCCTACGGACCCGGAATTTTGGCGGGAACCAACTCCGATAGCGTTCGAGACGCCGCTCACGCAGCGATTTTGAACCGCGATTTCAACCTCATTCAGACAGGCAATGAGTTGAAGATGTCCGGTATTTGGAAGGGAGTGAAACGGGACGAAGCCGGCAAACTCACAGCGGTTTGCGATTTCAACAACATCAAACTTATGGCGGACTACGCCATCCCCCGCAAACTCTCTCTTCGCGGGCACGTGATCGTCTACAACGCTTTTTACCAGTTGCCGCAATCACTCTTCAATATCGACTGGTCGAAACAGACGGCAGCGCTAAAACCGGAGTTCACGCCGGAAGATTTGAGAGACGCCCTTCACTCCTACGTTTCCCAAGTTGTCCACGAAACTCTTGTTACGAACGCAACTGCGAGAAAAAAGCGCAGAACCAGGAAGTTGTTTGTCGCATGGGATGTCGTGAATGAAGCGGTTGCGGACGACGACTCTTCCAACGGCGCGAACGGATTTCGGTATCCTAAGAACGATGCCTGGCACGATGCCGGTCCTAAGGGAATCGGCGGCGACAACTCCGGGTATGACTACGTTAGCGATGTTTTCAAATGGTCGGAAGAGGAGATGCAGAACAGGATCGCTCTGAAGGCGGAGGGCGTCTCGGAAGCGGATCGTTTCAGCCTCTACTACAACGATTATAGCGGTGAGTGGAACCCTAAGAAGTGGGAAGCCATGAAAAACCTGGTGAAGCACGTCAAAGAGACTGGGGGGCGGGTCGACGGGATGGGATTTCAGACGCACTTGCTCGCAAACAGAGGCGATGTGTCTACTTTTCAACTTGACAAGAGCATTCAAGAGACCATCGCGCTCGGATTGCGATTCTCTATCACCGAATGCGACTTTCGAATCCAATTCGACTCGAAAGAGGGGTCTCTGGAACAGCAAAGAGCCTGGCAAGCGCAGAACTACGCGGACACAGTCAAGCTATGCAAACGATACGCGAAGTCGTGCGATTTGCTGCAAGTGTGGGGATTTCTTGACGATGGCTCGTGGATTCCTTCCGTTTTTGCCGGATGGGGGGAAGCGACACTCTATACCGGTTGGAACTCACTGCAAAATGACTATGTCGCCAAAAAAGGCATGGACGGGAACGGAGCGGCGTACAGTGCATTTCGCGAAGCTCTAAAATCTAAATAAAACTAACTGCTAAGTCTAGACAGTGGTTCCATCGTGCGTCCGATTTCGAACTCGAAGTTACTTCGTATTTTTATTTGTCCGTCCCGGCTTAAGGTTTGCTATACTATTGGACAGTTGCCCTAAAAGTTTGATGTAAACTAAAGAAGTTCCTCATTTCGTCCGCTTCCGCGCTTTGTGGAAGCGGGCGAATGACTTCTTGTTTACGTTTCGCAATATGCCGCGCCAACCAAGACGAATCCTGAAATAATTTCCATCTGCAGATCGAATACTATGACGCCATAATTTAAAATTGTCCTCGTTCAAACCATCGTCACTTAGATTCTAGTTTATGTAAACGCGTCCGATGAAGCTTCATCGTGTTTCAAACAGTGTTCTTTATTCGGTTTTTGAAAGAACAGTCGCTTAGATTGTTCTTCAATTTTCCTCAAGTAAGCGGGAAAAGGTTGAAGCGGCATAAACGAATCCTTCATAAATGTTTGGAGCGCAGGATGACATCTCCCCAAAAACCCGAACTTCAGTTCTCCTCTGAAAGCATTTCGCTCTCAAAAGTGTTGTCTTCGTTGAGCTTCGCCCTCGATTTGACAAGTGGACAGCCGATGGGACACGCTCAAAGATCTTGCTTGATAGCTCTACGAATCGCGAAAACCTACGGCATTTCGGAAGACATGCAATGCAGCCTCTATCATGCGATGTTGTTGAAAGATTCCGGTTGTTCGAGCAATGCGGCGCGATTAGCGGAAATTTTCGGCAACGACGATATCAGCGCCAAACGTCTTTCGAAAATAACTGATTGGTCGGATGTCTTTGAAGCCGCCGGTTATGTCGCTTCTCAAACCCTCCCCGGAAAATCTCTACTCGCTCGAGCGCAGCGAATACTCTACATCTCCACTCACAAAAATGAAGCTTCGGACGAAATTCTCAACTCGCGTTGTTCCCGTGGAGCGGAAATCGCACTCATGATCGGCCTAAGTCCCGACACTGCGGATTGCATTCGCAATTTGGATGAGCATTGGGATGGAAAAGGAGGACCAAGTCATTTGCGAGGGGATGCGATACCTATCCTGGGAAGAATCGCTTGCATTTCCCAAACTTTAGAGGTCTTCGCAAATACTTTTGACGTTAAAACGGCATACGAAGTGATTACAAAACGTAAAAATAAGTGGTTCGACCCGGAATTGGTCAAAATCGCCAAGACTTTTGAACATGACGAAGAGTTTTGGAATAGCGAGAAATGTTCAACTCAAGTCGAATTGCAACGCATTGAATTGAATGCCGCGGTAGAAAAAGCATCCAATTCCAGAATCGACGGGATCTGCGAGGCTTTCGCTCAAATCGTGGACGCGAAATCGCATTTCACAGCTGAACATTCCATCAGAGTCACCAGGTATAGCGTTCTGATCGGAAAAGCCTTCGGGCTGAAAGACGCGCGTCTAACGACTTTGAAACGCGCTGCTCTCTTGCATGATCTGGGGAAGCTCTCGCTCTCAAATACGATTTTGGACAATCCCGGCAAGCCCTCCAAAGAAGACTGGATCGCGATTCGCAAGCATCCGTTCTATACGCAAGAGATACTCAGTCACATCGAAGAGTTTGCACGAGTAAAGGAGATTGCCGCCGCCCATCATGAGCGACTCGATGGAAGGGGTTATTTCTTAGGACTCACTAGAAACGAGCTTGATTTGGAGATGCGAATCGTGTCTTGCGCGGATGTCTTCGATGCGTTATCAGCTCAAAGACCTTACCGAGAAGCCTTGCCGCTAGATAAAGTGTTTGGTATTCTTGACAGTGACTCTAATGTGGGACTGGACGGAAATTGCATTGAAATATTGAAAAGCGCATATGCCGATGATTCCGGCGGTCTCATTGAAAAGAGTTCGGTTCCGGCGCCAAGGGCTGCTTAAGGAACCATTTTACAGGGCGATAAGCTTATCTAATGCTGATTGCGGCTTGCAAAATTTGCAAGTCGCAACTGCACATCTTAAAGATTATCCGGAAGAGGTCGATCTTTGTAGTACTCCAGAGCGCCTATGCCCAGCCCGTCTTGATCCGGATTTTGGACGAACTCTTTGTGAGTATATGCCTGCTTAAGTCGCTCCCAAAAAATGGGGACATCGCCCGCCCACATTCCGGTATCCTGGCCGTATCTTGTCTTATGATCCGGAGCTATGTCGTGGAAAGCGATTATTCCGCCCTCTTTAACCAGGTGTTTGTAAGCGAGAAAATCGCTTTTCACTCCCTCATATCTATGATCCCCGTCAATAAA
Source organism: Chthonomonadaceae bacterium (assembly GCA_043757795.1). GTDB lineage: Bacteria > Armatimonadota > Chthonomonadetes > Chthonomonadales > Chthonomonadaceae > JAYVOT01. The sequence goes on from JAYVOT010001030.1 coordinate 9,552, forward strand.
TAGGAAGTCCAATTTTTCTCCATTTAGAATGGCTTCCACTTTTTGAACCGTTTCAGGGGCATAAGAAGAACCATTCAGAAAGTTGACTTTGCGATCGTTTCGGCAATAATATCGGAGTTGAGTCGTGTGTTGAACGAACAAATCGACTCCGATCATCTGCTTTACTGTCGGAATGCTCTGACTGAGCAAGAAGTTCGTACCTCCTTCGAAAGTTCCGATCTCGCATACGAAACGCGGCTTCTTCTCAGAGACGTATTCGACAAGCCCCAATATCTCAGGCACGTTCTGCATCAAACCAAAAGTATCTTTGGCGAAATGATAATGCTGCTCAGGCGTTGAAAGACACAAGAATTTTTTCTTGGACTCGCTTCTGCTCGCGAAGTTCATCCAAAAACCGGATATTTGCCTTGTTTCGCTGCTCATCATACTCACATAGCGCTTGATATTAGTCAGATTGAGGCTTTTCCCCCTGATTGTGATACCCATTCGTCCTTATTCTCCCTCTTTCAAAACGCTATGCGTTTTATTGTTCATCTCTTCTCTGAATTTGACGACCGCGATATTCTGGAATCGCTCATCATACGTTTCAGCCCAAATGCACAAAACTTGTCGAGGGATTGCATTTTGAATGAAAGCGCAACGGTAACCGAGACTGTTCAGGAAAGTCTCCACCCTATCGCCCATGTCTATTTCAGTTCCGTTTTCTTTTACAATATGAGTCTCGATGAGAAGTGCGGGCCGATTAATCTTCAAAAGGTTTTCCATCCCTTTCAGGACTTCCAATTCAAATCCTTCCACATCTATTTTGATAAAATCGGGCGGAGGCAGTTTGAACTGTTTCGCCAAATCTTCCAATCTTTCCGTCCGAACGATGGTTGTTCTCGCATCCGGATATTCGGCGCTGTGATCTCCGAGGCGGGAGACGACATCGTATTCAAAAAAAGAAAATGGCGCAAACCCTTGAGAATTTGCAAGCGCGATCTGCATTGGTTCAATGGGCAAATCTTGATTCAGTTGAACGTTCGTCACCAATTTTTTAAAAGCGTTGGGAGCGGGTTCAAAGGAAAAAACTTGACCTCCGCCATCTTCGCTGAGAACTCGCCTCGCCATCAATAGGGAGACGTATCCTATGTTGGCTCCGATGTCATAAGCGATTTGTCCCGGCTTGAGGTTCTCTGAAATCGCTTTCTCGACTTCTTTCTCATAGTGTCCGATGAGATAGTGAGGGCGAAATTTGAACTGACAACACAGTCTTCGACCTCTTAGCGGTCCTGTCAGAATAGGTAGAATGACAGGATGTCGGGGTAGAAATTTCGTCAGCATGTTAATGCCGAGGCGGTTAAGTTGCATTCCCATATCCTACTCTTAAATCGAAATTGACTACGAATGTAGGTCTAACATTGCGAGATAAAACTGAGGCCCCCGAAGGACAACAGTTGAAACAGAAGGGGGGTTGTACTCATTGGAAAGCGCCTCGAGGCTCTTGCCGCAACATCGTCGCGGTCATTAGATTGACTTAAGGCAAAACGGCGATCGCTTCGATTTCCACATCTACATCGAGGGGAAGTCGAGCGACTTCGACGCAACTTCTAGCGGGTTTTACGTCGCCGAAGTATTGCGAATAGACTGCGTTCAGTCGCTGAAAGTTGTTCATATCTTTCAAGAAAACAGTGCATTTAACCACGTTCTCAAGTCCCGCGCCCCCGCCCTTCAACACTCTCTCCACATTGAGAATGCAGTGTTTCACAGCCTCTTCAAAACTCTCGCGCTCTACTTCTTTGGTCTCGAAATTTGTCGGAATCTGACCGGAAACGAAAATCAAGTTGCCTGCCGATATGCCGGGCGAGTAGGGGGAGCCTTCAACGCGCGTTCCGGTAAAAATCGCTGTTTTTTCCATTCGAGAAATCCTTTCGAGCAAAAGCAGAGTGCAACACGCACGACTGCAAAAAATAAATTGGAATAGACCGGAATATTTCCGGTCTATATTACCCTGTTATATCAAGAATATCAACTGTAAATCGGACCGAAAGTCCTGCATGCAAGATAGTCAGCAGCTTGCGAGTTCAATCCGCCAAAACGAGTCCATACTGCGGGACGAAACACTCGATTTTCCGGGACGTTATGCATGTCTACCGGAATGCGCAGCAACGAGGCCAGGGTGATGAGATCATCTCCAATGTGACCGTAGGAGATTGCGCCGTGATTCGCCCCCCAACTATTCA
>JAYVOT010001031.1:0-3153 GCA_043757795.1 Chthonomonadaceae bacterium
TCGGAGGTTTCGGAACGCTCACTTATCGCAAAGGCGACAAATTCCTGGGTTTCGGACACCCCCTTATGGGTCTCGGACCTCTTGAGGGAGCTATCACAAGCGCCTATGTCGTAGACGTGTTTTCAGGAGTTCAAACCTCGCATTTAATCACGATTCCGGGACCCGTAGTGGGAACTCTCAGACAAGATAGAAATTTTTCCGTCAGCGGCGATCTTGGGAAGATGCCGAAACTTATTCCGTTCGATGTCACGGTACGGGACGAGACGACGCATCGCTCCAAAACTTTTCACAGCCAAATATTTCAACATCCGGAACTCTCCCCCGCTCTGCTCAGCCTGATCGTCAAGGAGGCTGTTTCGCAGGTTCATAATGTGCCGGGAGACGCGATGGCGAAAGTTACGACAACAGTAAATGCGGAAGAAGTCGGGAAAGTGACCCGAACAAACCTCTTTTTCGACGCTTCCGACATTTCTTCCGGGCTAGCGCAAGACCTGGGAGACATCACTAATCTCACGAGTTCCAATCCTTTCTACCCTCTCCCGATTAAAAGCGCAAGCGTGAATGTGGAGATTCTGCCGGGGCACAACACTGCGACCATCGAGAGGATTTTCCTGAAACAGGGCAGGTATGAACCCGGCGACACTATTGAAATCGGCGTCGTGCTGAAACCCTTTAGAAAAGAACCAGTCACTAAAACGCTCTCCTTGAAAATCCCCGTTGACACTCCTACGGGGCGCTATCAGTTGCTGGTTCGCGGCGGCACGGCGAACATCCAACGCTTCGGAGGTTTTTCATTCGGAGGAGGAACGGGAGAAGTTCAAACCGCCCCAGTCAATATCCAACAGATGCTGATCAAGCTCAAGGAAAAGGAGACCAACACCGATCTTATTTCGAGACTGATATTGAATTCAGCAGTCCCGACGCTTGAAGGTGAAAAGATGTCTTCCCTCCCGCCGAACATCGTTGCGCTCATGCGTTCCGACCGCAATTCCGGCATACGATTGGAGCGCGAAGAGGTCAGATCCGTTCAGCCTGCAGGATATGTGACGAGCGGGGCGCAACAGTTGCTCGTGTCTATCGTTAAGAAAAATACTCAAGAGCAGAACGGCGGCGGCAACGCGACTCAGCCTCCTCAACCCGGAACGCCGGGCGCTTTTCCTTTGAATGCGCCCGGCGGCGGTATCCCGCTTGGAAACCCGAGCGGGGAAGAGAGCGCCTCGACTTCCGGCGATTCACAAACTATGAGCGACGTCTATACGCAACTGAATGCAAATCCTCTTTTGTCAAGATGGATGGAAGCTATTTCAGGCGCGCCTCCAAAAGAGGACAAAAAGGGCAAAAAAGGAAAACCTGGAGGAAAAACGGAGAAAAAGTCCGATGCGACGGTCGTTCCCGTTGCAACGCCACCCGCCGCCGACGTTTCCAAACCGGCTGTTACTTCTGTTCCCGCAGTCCCGACAACGCCGGACACGGCAAACGACAAACCTGTAGGAAGAGCCTTGCAGACCTGGAAACAGTCCGGTAGAAATGATTTTGCTCTAGGCAAATTCAAGGGAACAAGCCTGGCAGCGAACGGAACCCTCCGGTTAGCTCCCACCCTGCAAAAAATAGCCGCTACGGGAGAGACTTATCTCTGGTCTCTAGTTTCGGACGAAGAGGGAAACCTGTATGCAGGAACCGGAAATACAGGAAAAATCCTGAAATTAGATAAAGCCGGAAACCTCTCCGTGCTCGCCACGCTTCCCGCGGTCACGGTACAATCCCTCGCCTACTCTGAAAAAGACAGAGTTCTTTATGCGGGAACGAGTTTGCGGGCGGGCGTCTACAAGGTGTCTCTTGATGGAAACTACAGACTAGTTTGCAAAATTCAAGAGAAGTATGTCCTGGCGCTGAATGTCAATCAGGGCGGAGACCTGACAATCGCCCCCGGCGCAGGCGGTTCCGTCTACAAACTAAATTCGGAAAGTCTTGCAAAGATTGGCGTAGGGAAAACTAATTCCAGTGAACCGGCGATTTTGGAGCCGCTTAAGCCCTTCTTCAAAACGAGCGCTGATCATATCATGGCTCTCGCAGAAGATTCGGAGCATAATCTCTTCGTCGGAACTGGAAATGAAGGAATCATTTACAAAGTCTCGCCGGACGGCTCCGGCAGAGTCCTCTTCGACGCGAAAGAAAACGCGATCACGGCTTTAAACTTAGGACCAAATGGCATACTCTACGCCGCAACCGGCCCGCGAGGAATTCTGTACCGCATCTCGCCGGACGGCAACGTGATGCCAATTTTCGAACGCGCCGCATCTTTCTATACCGGTTTGAAGACGGCAAAAGACGGGTCGATCTATGCGACTACTACGAACGCCGTTTTTCATATTATTCCCTCCAAAACAGACCCGAATCAGCCCTCAGTCGTTCCGATGGACAACCCGAAGGACATCGACTTCCTCAGCCTCGCCCTCTTGCCGGATGGCGGAATTGCGACGGGAACCGGGAATATCGGCGAGATTTACGGCGTTGGCGGACGGTGGGCGAAAAACGTGGCGGACGGCTCAGGAACATTTGAGTCGGTGATCCATGACACGAAAAACCTTTCCAAATGGGGCAAACTCAAGTGGGAAGGAACAATTCCCGACGGCTCCGTTTTCAAGGCTGAGACTCGCACAGGCGACGTTGCTGAACCTGATTCATCCTGGGAGGACTGGACTTCCGCGCGCTCCGAAGGCGTTAGAGCGGAAGCGAACATCGCAAGCAGACCGGGAAGATTCATACAATATCGTTTGACTCTTTCGACGAAAGCGGAAGCCCCGCTCTCTCTCCGTGAAATCTCACTCACCTACTTGCCTCGAAATCAGGCTCCGAAAGTGGCGTTTCAACTCCCGGCAGGCGGCGAGAAGTGGGCGAAAACTCAGACTTTCAGATGGGTGAGCGCCGATCCTGACAACGACTCGCTCACCTATGAGCTTCACTACTCGAATGACGCCGGGGCCACCTGGAATCCGCTCCCTTCGGCAAAACCTGTTCCTATCACTACTCCCGGCACTACCGTTGTCTCAGGACCTGATACCGGTTCGATAAAAGTGACGGTAAAAGAGGGTGCAGAGGCGTCGTCCGTCGTTGCCATTCCGCCGGCCGCCCCTGTTCTTCCGGATTCTGGCC
>JAYVOT010001032.1:0-11758 GCA_043757795.1 Chthonomonadaceae bacterium
CAACGGATTCAAAATCGGCCCGGAGAATCACTGGGGTTTCTCGCTTTCGGCACAACTTATGACGAAGCTTGCCAAAACAATAGACAATCCCGCCTATGGAATTCTGCTTCATGCCGGACATTGGGACGATTGCGACGGACTTGAAGGCGACAAACTCCTCGCCAAATACGCAGTCCACACGCATATCGACGCGAATGTGACCCGAAATTCACTCTTTGAAAGAATCTCGCTTCTCGAAGAGGCGGGCTATTCAGGATGCCTCGGCGTGGAACATCACTCCACTAAAAATGAGTATGCGGAGGTCGCGTATCAGATCGCTGAGATACGACGAGTCTTGAGTCGAAAGATATTCGACAAACACGCCGCCGAAACTACGCTCTGCAAAGAGTTGAAAACCGGCAACCCTCTTTTGACTTTAGAACAAGAACGCGGATAGACTTTCAGGAAGCGACTTGACACGGGAACGATCGACATGAATGCGAAAATGAACAAAGTTGCGTTTGGCCTCTATTCGGCATTAATTCTAGCAGGATTTGTTGTGAATACGTCAACGGTATGGGCGCAGGGAGTCAAGGCAGGAACGACCTCGCGCGCTATAGAAGTCTCGTCGCCTGACAAACGTATCGTTTTAAAAGTCGAAGTGAAGAATCGGTTAGCTTATTCAGTTCAGTTTCAAGGGAAACCTCTCCTGCTCGAATCATTTTTTGCGCTCGAATTCAAGAACGCTCCGCCGATTTCCGTCGGCTTGCAGGTGAAAAAAGCTCAAACGACCGAGCGCGATAGCCGTTGGGAGAACCGATTCGGGAAGCGAAGGCATGTACAGGACAAATATAGAGAGTTGACTCTGGATTTAGAAGAGACGCAAGCTCCTAAACGCCGTTTCGAGCTGATTTTTCGCGCTTACGACGATGCTGTCGCCATTCGTTACTCTCTGCCAAATCAGCCGAACCTGCATCAATTCACCCTGACGAAAGAGGCGATGGAGTTTCGATTTCCAAACGATCCCGTCGTTTGGGCGGCGAACTACGGAGGGTATTCCTCAGCGCAAGAGTCTGAATTCACGCGTCAAAAAATGTCTCAGCTTTCCCCTGATGCTCCCTATGGAACTCCTCTGTTGGCGCAAGTCGCCCCAAAAGCGTATGCCGCGATCACCGAAGCGGATTTGCAGGATTGGGCGGGACTCTATTTAAGCGGCATCTCGGAAGCGGACAAAACGCCTATCTATCAGAGCCGAACGATGAATGCAGGGGATATCGCGGAAAAAGTCGATGTGTCGATCGTTGGAAAAAGGAGGTTGCGATTATTTGTCAATAACGGCGGCGATACGATTGTCAACGATCATGCGGACTGGGGCGACGCGTACCTGATTGCGCACGACGGCAAACGGACTCCTCTCAGTTCGTTAACGCCGACTTTTGAACATCAGGGATTTAGATCGCTCGCAATCAATAAGAGCATTGGCGGCACTCCATTGAAGATCAGGAACGATACATTTGCAACAGGTTTGGGAATGCACGCCGTAGGGGAGTGTATTTTTGACCTGAATAGAGAATACGAACGTTTTCAATGCACCATCGGAATCGATAATGCGGCTGGAGACAACGGTTCGGCAGGATTTGAAATATACGCTTCCGATGGACGCTCCTCGACTAGGAGCGGAGTAGTAACCAAACTCGCCCCAAGACGCGACGGCAACGGACTTGTCGTTTCAGGCGAGCGCCGAGCGTCTCCCTGGAGAGTCGTTTTAATTGGCGAAAGCCCCGGAAAACTTGTCGAATCGGACACAATCCTGAATTTGAATCCGCCCTGCGCCATCAAAGACAGCGCATGGATAGTTCCCGGCAAATGCGCCTGGGACAACTGGTGGAGCGGCGAAGTGAAAATGGACACTGCAACCAACAAAGAGTATATTTCGTTTGCTTCTGAAATGGGTTTTCCCTACCAACTTATAGACTGGCAATGGTACGGAGCTTTCAACACTGCTGAAGCGAACATCGTCAAGCCGAATCCTGCAATTGATCTGCCCGAAATTATTCGCTTCGCCAAGTCGAAAAAGGTGCGAGAGATCGTCTGGTTGCACTCGAACGATGTTGACAAACGCCTGAAAGACGGCTCTCTGGATCAGGTTTTCGCACTTTATGAAAACTGGGGCCTTGCCGGAGTGAAGATCGATTTCATGAATCGAGACGATCAAGAGATGGTTCAGTGGTATGGCAAAATTATTCGTCTTGCAGCGGCGCACCGTCTTCTGGTCGATTTTCATGGGGCTTACAAGCCGACAGGTATGGAACGTACTTATCCCAATCAGATTACGCGGGAGGGCGTGATGGGAGAAGAATACGATAAGTTCTCGAATCGAGTGACGCCTGAACACGATTGTACGCTTCCTTTCACACGCATGTTGGCAGGACCGATGGACTATACGCCCGGCGGCTTTTTGAATCGAGGGCGAGCGGAATGGAAACAGACCCTTCCCACTCAAACTCAAGGAACCCGCTGTCACGAACTGGCGAAATTCGTTATATTCGACAGTCCCTTAACGGTTCTTTGCGACCACCCTCGCAACTACGCAGGGCAACCGGGATTGCAGTTTCTGAAAGAAGTTCCGACAGTGTGGGATGAGACTAATATCGTTGCGGGGAGCGTTGGAGAATATGCGATCTCCGTACGAAAGTCCGGGAAGCGTTGGTTTCTTGGGGGCATCACGAACTGGAGTCAACGCAAAATCGACGTGCCGCTCAGTTTTCTTGGGAAGGGGAATTTCCGCGCAAGGCTCTATTCCGATCCGTCCGTTGAGAATCAAAATGCCTCAAATCTCGTCGAAATCACAAAATCCGTGCGTTCTTCAGACATATTGACCCTAAAAATGGCTTCCGGCGGGGGCGTCGCAATCATTTTCACGCCGTTGTAGGTCGCTATAAACTGGCGTAAAATCGCCGAAAACGCGTTTTTTCGACGTCAATCCGGTAAATCCGGGTTGTAAATTTCTTTACGACGCAGTTTTTTTTCAAAAACGACGGAGAAATAAGTAATTATACTGATGACTCGAAAAAAACTGGGGTAAACTAGACACCGACATGGAACAATAATAATAGAGACTGTAGTCATAGTTCTAGTTCAGTTTTACTTGAAGGATACTTTGGTTCAACTAATTGAACCGTACGCACATCCGAATACTGCGAGTATTTCATCGTAAAGAAACAATTTGAACTTATAATAAAGTTGTACAAGATTTTCCATGCTATGAAGGTGGCTTGTTAAGTCGATTTCGGGGTTTGCAACCCTGCTTGAGAAGGAAAATATCATGACAGTTTGTTCCTCTGTTAAAAATGCAAATCCGCATTCACTCCTTATTTTGGTTGCGAGCGGCGGTCTCCTTACTATTTGCCAATCTTCCCTACTAGCGGCTCCCCCTCGGATCGAATTCGTCGCCGCCGCGGGGTTGCAAAGCGTAGTGCGTCCCGACAGGCTTCCGCCGGGTTCTTTCTTGAAAGAACCCGCGAGAAACATTGATGAGTTGCAACTTCAGTTGATCAAGCGCCCGGAGGTCTCTTCCCGTTACGCGCACACCATCAATATGACTCCGAAAATGATCAGACTCGCCTTTTCAAGACTGCACTTGACTACCCTGAAAAGCGATAGCTATCTAGAAGTTTACTATTGTCATCCGACCTCGGCCGGCGAAGTCATCGGATTTAAGAAACGACGCTTCAAAACCGGGACGAAAGTTTTTGCGCTGTCTGACGGAACTCCTGCGCTGATACAACTTTGCGGCAACCCGACTCGGCAACTCCAAACCCTTGCAAACAGTCTGCACAGATCGCGCGCAAACATAGCGATGGGTCAGCCTGGAAGCGGAGATTTGATCCCGGATTGGGATCCTACGGAACCGGTCATCGCAAGATCGACGCCTGAAATCGCTCTCGAACCCGCTGCCCCGACCCCTGTAGATTTCGAAGAGGTTCCCAACAGCCTGTTGAGCATCCCCGAAGAGCCAAGCCTTCCTATCTCCCGCCTCGCTCCCTATTCCGAGCAGACCCTGAGCGAATGGGTCAGAGGAATTCCGAGAGGAAGTTTCAATTTCCTCGCTCCGGGATTGGGAATTGCAGGAGGATTGGCAGGGATCGGATTCGGCTTGACCGGAGGAAGAACTCAGGACACGGGCATCACGCTCACTCCCAACCCTTCAGGCGGAACCACTCCTCAGGGACCTGGTCCCGGCGGAGTGATTATTCCAACTGGGCCATCGCTTGTTCCTGAGCCTGGATCTGTCGCTCTGGCAATCGTTACGGCGGCTTCCGGCGGAATGTTCTGGCTTCGAACTCGCAGGTCTCGTTCAACCCGAAAAGCCAACTAGGGCTTTGACGGTCAGTCTACTCGCAGCGGATAGTTTCGTTCAGCAAACGAATTGGAACGGAACTTATCCTCTGCTTTTTGATAATTTACTAAGTCAATAAATATAACAAAATAGCTATTGCGCCCGACCGCATCATTCAATGGTTATCAATATCGTCACTGAAGCTCTTATCATGAGCCGGCAACCCTCAGGAGGTAGAGAGATGTCTCTCCTTAAACTAAATTCCAAAATCAATTCAAAATTTGCGTGTGGAGCGATGTTGGCTCCGATTCTTCTCTCTCTTGCTATCTCGGTAAAAGCGGATGACGTCAAAGATCATTTCGAAAAAGGTCTGAAGCTTTACAATGAGAAAAAACTCGACAGCAGTTTGAGCGAGTTTAATTCCGCTCTCAAAGGTTCGCCGAAAGATCCGACGATTCTAAGATGGGTCGGCTTCCTCAACTTAGAGAAACAGAACTACGAAGCCGCTCGCTCTCCGCTGGAGCAAGCCATTGCCCTTGAGCCCAAATCCGTAGTGGCGCATTTGAATCTGGGGAACGTTTACGACGGACTCAAACAGTATTCCAAAGCGCTCGGAGAGTTCAAAGAGGTCACGAAACTCAAACCGAATAGCCCGGATGCCTACTTCAACATAGGTTTGCTCTACTCGAAAGTCGGGAAGTGGAACGATGCCTCCGAAGCGCTCCGGACTTCCGCTAAGCTGGATGAAGCGTCCGTAAAAGAGCGCAACGATAAGGCGGTCGGAAAAGATCGAGTTATGGAAGACCCGTACACGCTAGACGCGCTAGGCGCGGCGCTAAGCGGAGCGGGAAACACGAAAGAGGCGCTTGCCGCCTATCAAAAAGCCGTTTCCATCGCCCCGACCAACTCCTCGTTCAACTACCACCTTGCAATCGCATGGCTAAAAATGTCCGATGCAAAGCTGACTCCTCTCGACACGGCTCTCTCGAACTCCAAAACGGCATTCAAAGCGGCTCTCGAAGGCTCATCCGCCAAATACGATCTAACGGAGCGTTATGGAGAGGCGCTTTTTGATAAAAACGCGAATGAAGCGGCGGCGGAACAGTTTTCCAAAGCGGTAGAGTTGGACAAAACTCAGTTCGGCGCGATTTATCATTTGGGACTAGCGCAATCTCGCCTCGGAGAGTATGCAAAAGCTGAGCAAGCATACGACACGGCATCCGCTTTGCTGAAATCAGGCGATCCGAAACTGCGAATAAGCCTCCTCAACAACCTGAGCTTCGTGCAATTCAAACAAAACAAAATAGATGCCGCACTTGGGAATTTGAAAACGCTTACTGTCGAATTCCCCTCCGAAACGGTCGCCTGGGTCAATTTGGCTTCTTGCTACCGGAGCAAATCGGATGAAGACGGCGAAATGCGTGCATTGAAGGGCGCCATCGAAAACGGGAACGGCTACAAAAACGTCGGGCAACTTCGGGCGGCGTTGGGTTCCTTACTCTATCGCAAAAAGAACTTCACGGAAGCGCTCGATCAATACACGCAAGCGAACGAATTGCAACGCGGCAAAGCGGATATTTTGAACGATCTCGCCTTGACGGAGCAACAACTCGGTAAAATCGAAGATGCGATAAAACACTTTATCGCAGCAAACAAAGCCAATCCGAAGTTCGGAGACGCCTTCAACAATCTCGGGGTAGCCTATGAAACTCGATTCAACACGAGCATGAATCAAGAAGACCTCGACAAGGCGTTGAGTTCTTACAACAGAGCGCTGGCGGTTGAACCCGGCAATGCGCTTGCAAGAAAGAACAAGGAGCGTTTGGAGATTGGAAGAAAGAAGAAGTAGTCTGGTTGGAAGCGGAGATCGACTTCTTCACATTGTTGAAACCTCGCATCTTGAGGATGCGACAGAACAATTCCCGCTTGTCGGGGTGATAATGGGTTCCAAATCGGATTGGGAAACCATGACTCACACAGTCGGCACGCTCGAATCGCTTTCAATTCCTTTCGAGGTGCGGATTGTTTCCGCCCACAGAACCCCGGACCTCCTCTTCGAGTATGCGAGTTCCGCTCAAGAACGCGGGATCGAAGTGTTGATTGCGGGCGCAGGCGGCGCGGCGCATTTGCCAGGGATGGCGGCGGCGAAAACTTGCCTCCCCGTTCTTGGCGTTCCGGTCGAATCTCACGCGCTGAAAGGAATGGATTCCCTCCTCTCCATCGTTCAAATGCCCGCTGGAATTCCGGTTGCGACTCTTGCCATCGGGAGGGCTGGCGCAATCAACGCCGCTCTTTTCGCTGCCGCAATCCTCGGAAACCGCTATCCCGAAATTAGAAAACGCCTTAACGCATTCAGGAGGGCGCAGACTGAAGCGGTTCTTGCTAATTCTGATCCAAGAGAGCCGTCATGACTCCTCCTCCTGCTTTGCCGACCCCGAGTATTTCAAAATACGATTCCAATCAACCCTTGATCGGCATATTGGGCGCGGGGCAGTTGGGTAGAATGTTGGCTCTCGCCGGCATTCCTCTCGGTCTTCGCTTCCGATTTTTAGACCCCGCTCCGAACTCTCCCGCCTCTCAGCTGGCTCCTTGCATCACAGGTTCCTACGAAGATGAAAAGACTCTCGAAGCCTTCGCAGACGGTTTGGATGCCGTTACTTATGAATTCGAGAACGTCCCCGCCAGAGCCGTAGAGACGCTTTCCCGCCGACTGCCCGTTTATCCACCGCAACTCGCCCTAGAGACTTCGCAAGACAGACTGAAAGAGAAAACTCTCTTTCAAAGGCTTGGTATCGAAACCCCTTTCTTCGCTCCCGTTTCCAATCGCACCCATCTGAAAGCCGCTCTTGAAACTACAGGCTTTCCTGCTGTTCTCAAAACCAGGCGCTTCGGGTACGATGGAAAAGGTCAATGGCTCTTGAGAAACGCTCAAGACGCGGACTTTTGTTGGGAGCAAATCGAAAAAACATCGAAATCTCGCGAAATATCCCTTATCTTGGAAGGTTTTATCCCATTCGATAGCGAAGTTTCCCTTATCGCGGCTAGAAATTTGAGAGGTCAAACGGTTTTTTACCCACTCTTCCAAAATCGCCACGAAGGCGGCATACTGCGCCTCTCGAAACTTGGCGTGCCGGGGGTTTCAAAGGAGTTGCAGAGTCGGGCTGAAGCCGCGATGACATCCATACTGGACGCATTAAGCTATATTGGAGTTCTGACGCTCGAATTCTTTTTGATCGGAGATCGCCTGATCGCAAACGAAATGGCTCCCCGCGTTCACAACTCCGGGCACGGCACGATAGAAGGCGCTTCAGCGAGTCAGTTCGAGAACCACCTTCGCGCGATTTTGGACTATCCGCTCGCTACGCCGAACTTGAACGGCGTTTCAGCGATGTGGAACGTTTTGGGCGAAACGCCCGACATTGCAGGGGTCCTGGCAACTCCCTCCGCACACCTTCACTTATACGGAAAGTCTCCAAGACCGGGGCGCAAAATCGGTCATATCACAGTGTTGGCTGAGACTGAAGAGGCGTTGGCTGAACCCCTTGCCCTTATAGGAAAGCTCGCCCCCCAAACATAACTCAGAGAGAGGTCACAACCCGCATGGATGGCATTAAATGTTCTCTCGCTCTCATCGGAGCGCTCGCTTTTTTCGCCAACTTCTCTGCAACTCCGGCGACTTACTCCCTGTCTCCCTCGAATGTCAAGCCGCCTGAGCCGAATCGCGAGTTCCGCGGCGCCTGGCTTGCCACAGTTGCCAATATTGACTGGCCCTCTAAGCCCGGACTCACTTCCCAACAACAACAGACCGAACTTGTCGGTATCCTCGACAGAGCGTCTCAACTCCACCTGAACGCAGTCGTAATGCAGGTTCGCCCCGCTTGCGACGCACTTTACAGTTCCAAATTGGAACCCTGGTCGGAATACCTTTCCGGGACAATGGGGCAGGCGCCCGAACCCTTCTACGATCCTCTAGAATTCGCCGTCGCAGAGGCGCACAAACGAGGAATCGAACTTCACGCCTGGTTCAATCCCTATCGCGCCCACCACGAACTTGCGAAATCGCCCATCAGCGCTGACCACATCAGCAAGACGAAGCCCTATCTCGTCCGCTCCTACGGCAAATCGCTCTGGCTGGATCCGGGTGAAAAAGAGGTGCGGGACTACTCCGTAAAAGTCATCATGGACGTTGTAAAGCGCTATGACATCGACGGAGTTCACATTGACGACTATTTTTACCCTTATCGAGAGCGCGGGACGGACAACAAAGAGATCGAGTTCCCGGACGATCACAGTTGGATTGAATATGTCAAGCAAAACGTTCTGGACAAGAGCAAAAAGAGGAAGATGCTAAGTCGCGACGATTGGCGGCGCTCCAACGTGAATGCTTTTGTTGAACGGCTGTACAAAGAAGTTCGCAAGGAGAAATCCTGGGTGAAGATGGGAATCAGCCCCTTCGGAATATGGAGACCGGGAAATCCTGCCTCGATAAAAGGGTTCGACGCTTATCAGGAGATCTACGCGGACTCCAAACTCTGGCTGAATCAGGGTTGGTTGGACTACTGTTCCCCGCAACTTTACTGGCGAACCACGCAAGCGAACCTCAGTTATAAGGAGCTTTTGAAGTGGTGGGCGTCGCAAAATAAGAAGAACAGGCATTTATGGCCTGGAAACTACACCAGCCAAACGATGGCGGACGTAAAACCCTGGCCCGCAAGCGAGATCACCCATCAAATCGACTTGACTCGGCAACAACCCGGCGCAACGGGCAACGTACACTTCAGCATCAAGACCTTGATGTCGGAAAATACGAACCTGTCAGCGCAGTTGGAACACGACTCTTACAATCAAATGAGTCTTGTTCCCGCATCCGATTGGCTGAAGAGGGAACATCTGGACAAGCCGAAACTGCAACTTCAGAAAGATCCTGCGAACGGCGACCCCGTGTTGCAATGGTCGAACCCCGGCAGAGGCAAAGTCTGGCTGTGGGTGGTGCAAACGCTGACGGACAAGGAATGGCAGACTGTCATTCTGCCTGGGCTACAAACGGCGCGCAGTTTGAAGCCTTTAGACTCGCGCATTCCAATGCCCTCCAACGTATCCGTTCGCCCCGTGGATCGGTGCGGGAATCTCGGCCCTGAAATAGTAATGGAAATCAAATCCGACGAGGAGTTTCGCAATCAAGGGCTGATGAGCGCTGAAGAAAAACGTGCAAAGGAACTCGCCTCTGAGAAAAAAACGGGAGAGAAGAAACCTGTCGATAAGAAGGATCAAGCCGCGAAAATCAAGAGTTTGGAGGAGCGACTCGGAGTGAAGCCGGAGAGCGATAGGAACGCAAAAACTTCAAAGGAGTCTTCCGACAGGAACGGCGACGCACAGACTCCGCCCGCCCTCCCCAAACCGGTGAAAAAACCCTAGCTCAAATTCGATTTGAAGCGTCTTCGGAGAGCTTCAGGTTTTGGAAAACCGAGTTCAAATAGAACTATGGCGCTTCGGACGTTTGTTTCGACACGAACTCGTCCTCGCAAATTCATACTTTCAACTCAAAAAACTTTTACTATGAAAATACAATTTGACAAATACTACGACTATGCCGAATTAACGGCGCTCCTGCGGGAGATGGCGCTTGCATATCCGAACCTGCTCAAACTCGAGAGCATCGGAAAGAGTTTTGAGGGGCGAGATGTCTGGTGCATGACCGCCACGAATTTTGAAACCGGTGCGCCCGAAGACAAGCCGGCTTATTGGTGCGACGGCAATATTCACGCCACGGAGGTTTCCGCGTCATCGGCTTTGCTCTACCATCTTCACCGTCTTGCAACTTGCTATGAAACCGACTCTGAAATCGCGCGGGCTTTGAACACGCGCGCTTTCTACATCGTGCCGCGAGTGAATCCGGACGGGGCGGAGATGTTCTTCGCAGACAAGCCTCGCTACATTCGCTCAAGCACGCGCCCATATCCGTATGACGAAGAGTCTATCGAAGGACTTCAACAGGAGGACATCGACGGCGACGGGAGAATTCTGCAGATGCGGATTTCAGATCCCAATGGACCCTGGAAAACTCACGTTGACGAGCCAAGACTGCTTGTTCGGCGGGACCCTGCGGAAGTTGGCGGAACTTACTATCGTGTAATTCCTGAAGGCAAACTTGAAAACTTTGACGGTTTCAACCTCACGATCCCACGAAATAAAGAGGGGCTAGACCTGAACCGAAACTTTCCTGCAAACTGGCGACAAGAGGGCGAGCAAGTCGGTGCGGGACCCTTTCCCGGAAGCGAGCTGGAAGTGAACAACCTCGTCAAATTCATCACTTCCCATCCCAATATTACGGGCGGTATGACATTTCATACCTACAGCGGAGTCATACTCCGACCTTTTGGAACGCAACCGGATGAGCATTTCCCGGCTGAAGACCTGTGGACGTTCCAAAAATTGGGCGAAAAGGGGACTGAACTTACCGGATACCCGACGATCAGCGTCTTCCACGACTTCAAATATCATCCGAAAGAGGTCATCACCGGAGTTTTTGACGATTGGCTCTACGATCACCTCGGACTTTTCGCATGGACTGTCGAGATATGGTCTCCGCAACGAGAGGCGGGACTTACTGAAGGCTTCGACAAAAACACTAAATCCGGAGCGTTCAGGTTCATTCAGTTCTATCGGGAGCATCCCGTATCGGAAGACCTGCAGATGTTGAAATGGTCTGACACGGAACTTGAGGGCAAGGGATTCATTGACTGGTACGCTTTCGATCATCCTCAGTTGGGGAAAATAGAGTTGGGCGGCTGGGATTCCATGGCCGCTTTTCGCAATCCTCCCGGCAAATATCTGGAAAAAGAGATTGCTCCGCTAAGCGATTGGATTCTCTACAACGCGCTCGTTTCTCCCAAACTCGAAATTCTCAGTCTGGTTGCAAAACCTCTGGGGGAGCCTGATGCGGAAGGACTGACCGCCTTTCATGTGATTCTGGTTGTGCAAAACACCGGTTGGTTGCCCACTTATGTGACTAAAAAAGCTCTCGAACGTAAAGTCATCCGAGAAGTCGTAGTTGAAATCAAGTTGCCTGAAGGCGCTGTTTTACAGAGCGGAAAAGAGCGATTGGAAATTGGACAGTTGGAGGGACGCGCCTATAAAGCTTCTTCCCCCTACGGATGGGGCGCGGACCCGACTAATGAAATCGCAAAAACCGAATGGCTCGTTCTTGCAAAGAAGGGAACTGAAATCGAAATCATCGCTCGACACGATAGAGCCGGAAAAATCTCAAAAACGATCAAGTTGCCGAATTGAAAGCGGATTGAAAAAGTCCATGGCGAACGAGTAGAAATTTGAAAAGGATTTCAAGTTACATCATGAACCATAAATGGTGAATTTTGATAAAATTTGTTAAACAATTGACATTGCGTTGATGATTTGATTCTGATTTACCTGTCTTTTCGG
>JAYVOT010001033.1:0-3150 GCA_043757795.1 Chthonomonadaceae bacterium
TGTGATTCGTCTCCAACTTCGCCATCAGCTTGCCG
The DNA here is from genome assembly GCA_043757795.1 of Chthonomonadaceae bacterium. Taxonomy (GTDB): domain Bacteria; phylum Armatimonadota; class Chthonomonadetes; order Chthonomonadales; family Chthonomonadaceae; genus JAYVOT01. The sequence goes on from JAYVOT010001033.1 coordinate 36, forward strand.
GAGCGCCACCGATTCGTCACGCTCGAAGCCGGGTCTTGCCAATCGCTTCCAAACAGCTTCTTCCACTCTATTTTGAAAGCGCCCTCATACCCTGCGCGAGCGAAATACTCCGGCTCTTCCGGACAGACTCCCTCGCTGCCGTTCTTGATCGCCTCGTCGAAATAGGAGCGTTCTTGCGCGATTCGCCCCGCAGTAGGAGAGAAGTAGTAGCTGTCGTTTTCGATCGTAAGAGGATTATTGGCGGAGTCGCGCTGAACTTCGTCGGGGTGTGCGTCCGCATACTCTTTTCTCGCCCTCGCGCCGCCCATAGTCCAGACTGAGTAGCCTCGCTGTTTCCATCCTGAAATCGCTTCCTCCTGAGCCGTGTAGGCGAAGACCGCGTCCGTGAAGGGATCGATCAAGGGATCAGGAAGATGTCCGGATTGAAATGCAGTGTAGGGGCGCAAAGGAGGTCGCAACACGAGGGGCGCGAGGTTGGCGGGCAGACCTTGAAGCATCATTTTGCTGATGACATCCGGCAGTCCGTCCCCGTTCGAGTCGAGCGGACGAGCGGAGAAGCGCAATTTCTCCAGCGTGAAAGCCTCTCCTCGCGCAACGATAACAACCTGCATATGGGAGCCGTTCGCCCATGTTGCCGGAACGACCCACGAGATGATGTTCGTTTTTTTGTCGTTTTCTTTAGGAATTTCGAGTGAGGGAATCGGCTTATCGTCCGCGCCCAAAACTTGAATGAGCGGAAGCGAGGCGACAGTGGCGGCGCTAAGGGTGACCTCGAGGCGGCAACGATCTCCCGGCGAAACGGGGAACGCATAACTGAAACTCTGTCCGGCAACAACTTGTCTTGCGGAGTTCGCAACCGTCGTGCCGTCGTCTCTTGAGAGAAACTTGCGCTCTAATTCGCTTCCCGGCGTAATAATCGTCGGATAGAGCGCAACGGGCGGCGCAGCAGTCGCAACGGATCCCGTCAAGTTAAGTGCAATCAGAGCGCAAGCGAACGCTCCTCGGATCGTCGCTCTTTTCACTTCACTCCCAAAAATAATTCCATCGCTCAAGCTCAAACTCCCGCCTCGGACTCCACCGTCTGAAAATTCGTTCTACTATAGTTTACCTCACGGCGGCTTTGAACCTGAATTTTCATCTTGAAATGAAGGGACTGCTTTCATGTCGACACTCAATCCTGAATCAAATTCGCCGACATGGAAGTCGCCCTTGCACGTCTGCAAGCGAGGGAAGCGCTCTAAAGGCGTATCTAAGGACAGTTCGGGTGAAACGGCCCAAATCCGACTTTGGACTTCAGTTAACCGTATCCTGCACGTGACGAAACGATTACGGCGAGGGCGTTTTGGAAGGACTGCGATCTGTCCCTTCGTGTTATAGGTCAACGAACCGGTTCCGTTCCCGTCCGTCACGCTAGATATCTGCCCGGCGCCGTCGAAGACGTTGGAGGTCGTGCGTCCGCTCACGTCGGATTGCGAGAGGATGTTTCCGCTTGCATCGTAGGTCGCGCTCGTGTTGCCCTTTGGATAAGAGGGAGATTGCTTTTCTTCGAAACACCTCCTTTTATGTATTCTTGACGTTGAGCCAAACCGCACGAAGGAGTCTGTAATGCCGAGTATAAAAAACCGGGTCCACTCAGCCTTATACATTGCAAAACAGCTCAATTCGAAATGCGGTTTGACATCTGCGCCAAAATACAGCTCGCTCTATTGTGGCGCGCGCTGTTTCACATCAGTCTGGGCTGGTAGATCAAGGTCGATTGTGATGGTACGTTGCGATCCTTTTCGCTCGTCAAGCTTGAAGACTCCTCTAGGAAATAATATCGTAACGCCATCAGGCAGAGTCAATCTTCCATTTTTTCGGACGATGGTTCCTCCTCCAACAGGGCCAGCAAGGTCAGCCTTGCCCCAAACAAGCGATACAGGATTCGTTGATTTTGAAGGCATGTTGATGACGATCACATTTGATCCTTCTAATTGCTTGAAGGTTTTTGTTTCATCCTGACTAAAGGGATGCATGAGCAATAGCTTTGACGAATGCTCTTGTCCTGAGAGCACAGCAATTATGCCGATCAGAAGACAAATACACACTGCCAACCCAATCAAATGCTTTCCACGTTTCATAGTGTTCTCCTACATGTTCAGAAAATGTTCAAACTAGTTTGATTCTATATCTTTGACAGAGATTGAAAAAACTGGATACCTCCATCCGTTTCTCCACCGTCTGTGCAAAGCGCAATCAAAGAGCCGTATGAACAACAACAGAGACGCACTCCGCTTGGGCATAATGTGTGACAGACATGTCGGTGATACTTAGAGTTGCAATTCCACATAGGCAATGGGGGGCGTCGGAGTTGTCCTACTCTTCTGCAATCATTTCTGACCTGACATATAGCAAACAGTGGAATAACTCGATCAGTAATGATGAAACAGTTCGCGATCAAGCCTTCTTCTGAGTTGTAGTGGTCATCGAAGCGCCACTGGCTGACAGCCGCCCCCGAGCTGTATCTCTGCGTCCGGAAGTAGTCGCAAAGATTTGATGAAAGAACTTTCGAGTTCGCGTCCGAGATCACAGGGTTGCTTCCAAGCAGATCGTTGTGATGATTCTCGCTGTTTCGCCTAAGCAACATCGAACTGCAACCAGAGCCGATCCCCAACTGCTGCCCAACCGTCGTCCAGGTCACTCCGGTCAAGTCCGATTGCTCCTCCACCAACTCCCCGGCAGAGCACGCGACTCCGCAGGGATACCTTGTCCACTGGTTTTGAAGGTAGTCTTTCCGCCAGCGTCTTCCCCCGTCGTAGCCATACCCGTACTGATAAACGAGCTGAGCGTTACGCGCAATCAACAGCAATCTGCCTTCCTCGTCGTAGGTGAAGTTTCGGGTGTAGCCGGGACGGGGTAGCTTGCGAGGGTGCCATTGGCGTTCCAGTTACACTGATCAATACGGAGCGTGCGAGCAAAATGTTTCAGAGTTTTAGTTTCTTTTACAAACTATTTTCAAAGATTTTTTTGCGACTTCGAAGCGCCTGCACTCTTCATCCGACTCTCGAAAGGAAGCGAGGGTGGACAAATAAAATGTCTTCTCGTCGCAAGTTGCCTCCGATTTGTCCGCTCCTAC
>JAYVOT010001034.1:0-3148 GCA_043757795.1 Chthonomonadaceae bacterium
CTGGGACACGGTCGCGAACTGGTTTTGGGGACTGCAACAGCCGCAAGCGAAATCCACCAAGGCGATTCAAGCGACTGTGACGGAACTGCTAGCAGGAAAGAAAACCGACGACGACAAGGCGCGAGCCATCTACGATTGGGTGGCGAATCGCACTCGATACGTAGGGTTGGAATTCGGACTGTCCGCCTACCGCCCTCATGCCGCATCGGAAGTGCATGACAAACGATACGGCGATTGCAAAGACAAAGCGAATCTGTTGATTACGATGTTGGGACTTGCCGGGATCAAGGCGAATCCCGTCCTGCTCCATGCGGATGAACGCAGAGAAGTGGGCAAAGGACTTCCTACCCTGAACGCCTTTAATCACTGCATCGCGCTTGCAAACGTCTCCGGCAAAGAAGTCTGGTTGGATGCGACGGCGGAAACCTGCGCCTATGGCGACATTCCTTACAGCGACCGCGGAGTGCAGGGCTTTGTGGTCTCAGGGGGAAAGGGCGAGTTTAAAACGATCCCTTTCTACCAACCCGCTGAGAACGGGATCGAAGTCAAAATGACGGTCTCCCTCCAACCTGACGGCAGCGCGGAGGTACGATCCGGACTTACTATGCAGGGTGAATCCGGCCAGGGAATGCGCGCGAGAGTTCGTTCTTTGACCCCGAAACAGCGCAAGGAGATGGCTCAAGCAATGGCTCAACGCTTGTCGAACGGCGCAAGCATGAAGACTTTCGAAATGCCGGACGGAAGCGATAAAACGGGGCTGTATGCAATGAGCATGATCTCCGCAGCTCCGAACTACGCTCAATCAGCGGGAAATCTTCTAATCGTTCCTATCGGCGGCGGTCCCGCTTCAAACCCGTTTACACAAGAAAAAAGGGTATTTCCGATAGTTGAAGAGGACGCTTCAATAACGCGGAGCATCACGATTCTCAATATCCCGGAGGGCTATTCGCCTGAAGGTATCCCGGAAGATGTGGATCTTAAGAGCGCCATGCAAGAGTTCAAAAGGAGCATCGCAAAATCGGCGGACGGGAAATCGCTCACGATTTTGACGGAGGTCACTCAAAGTCCTGGACGAATACCCGCAAGCGAGTTTGAATCGGTCAAGAAATACTACGACGGAGTTGTAAAAGTCTCTGATCAGAAGATCGTCTTGAAAAAGAAGTGAGAATTTGGAGATGAAAAGCTCAGTTGCGCAGAATAATTCCGTTCCTGAACAACTTCTCATTAAAATCAATGCCTTCGCCAAATCGTTAGGCGTGTCACTCCTCGGAGTCTCCTATTCAGAAGCCTCTCAGCGACCAATTTAACTTCATCGTCTGTTTTCAGGAAGCTGTCATGTCTTTATTTACCAGCAAATACAGGGTTTTTGCTGTCCAAAACGTCGTGGATGAACCCGAGACGATCGGAGAGGTTTTAATAAATGACTATTCGACAAGGAAGCCCTTAATTTCTTGTTCTTACCGAATTATTTTTGGCGAAGGTATTGCGAAGTAGATGTCGAAATCGGTCAAGACACAGTTATCGAGCCGAACACATTCGTCTATCGGGGAACTAAAATCGGAGAGGATTGCCATATCGGGTCGTTGACTTGCATTTCAAAGAGTGAACTCGGAAATGAAGTTCATTTCGTCTCGTCTCAAATCGTAGAGAGCGTCCTGGAAAACGGCGTGAAAGTGGGTCCCTTCGCAGACCTGCGCCCAAAAACCCACCTCGGGGAAAAAGTGAAAATCGAGGATTTTGTCGAGACGAAGAACGCCCGATTCGGAGCCGGGGCGCAGGCGTCGCACCTCAGCTACATCGGCGTGGCGGAAATTGGATAGAACACGAATATCGGAGCCGGCAGCATCACCTGCAACTACGACGGCTACAAAAAACACACGACGATCATCGGGAAGAACGCCTTCATTGGCTCGAACTCGATTCTGGTCGCGCCCGTTACTCTGGGAGATGGGGCTTTCACCGCAGCCGGGTCGGTCGTTTCGAAAGACGTTCCGGAAGATACGCTCGCAATCGCGCGCGCCGAACTGATCTTCAAAGAGGGATGGGCGGCAAGATACCAAAGGCGCATGAAAGAGAGGTCATCGTGATTAGCTCGATCGAAATCAAAAACTTCCGGGGCATTCAGGACGGCAAACTCGAAAACCTGACCCCGCTTACAATTCTAGTCGGCCCCAATGGCTCCGGTAAAAGTACGATTCTGGATGGTCTTATGATTGGAGTCAGCGAAGATGTTATGACAGGTATTTCTACAGTTACAAACCGTCGAAAAAATATGGATTCTCCCTCGCGGTGGCTATTGAGACGAGGAGATTACAAAAGCGAAATATTCATATCAGTTAAAACAACTGAGCATATCCTCAGAGATTCCAGGCTCGAATGGGATGAAAGGGGTACCTATCATTCATTCAAATACAGGCTTGTTCAAAAAGAATTTGGATCATCAGACATGACTGCAATAAAGGGGTCTGCAATATTATCGACCACGGAGCAACCTGTCCCTCTCCCCCCCCTCATTTCTTCAATTGAACTTATTGAGGAAACTTGTCAAAGCCAACAGGTTAACATTGCACGGCAACTCGATGATCTTGTCGTGGCCGGACTTAGCGAGCAAGTAGAAAGCGCGTTGCTGGAAATAGTTCCAAGCTTTAAATCGCTAAAAGTTGGTCTGGAAACATACAATGGTTCAGAAGCTCGCGGCATAGCCCGAATTGAATATTCCGACCATGCAGTGCCTCTTTCGTTGGCAGGAGATGGCGTTCGAATTTTAGTGGAACAACTTTTGAAATTAGTTCCGCTAAAAGACGGAGTCGCGCTCATGGAGGAGCCGGAGACTCACAAGCACCCGGCGGCGATCACTCAAACGGCGAAGGCGATCTTTGCGGCGGTTCGGAGGGGAGTTCAAGTGATTCTCACCACGCATAGCCTAGAGCTAATCGATTCGCTGATTCGAGAAGCGAGGGATGAGGAAGGACTGAATCTGCTTTCCGTCTTCGGACTCAAATTGGACGGCGGTTGTTTGAAGTATTATCATCTTATTGGGGATGAGGTGAAAATGTCGCGCACTCAAATGGAGATGGACTTGAGATGATAGAATCTATCGAGTCAATCATCTACTGCGAGGGCTACCATGACAGGTCGTTTTGGGATG
>JAYVOT010001035.1:0-3148 GCA_043757795.1 Chthonomonadaceae bacterium
AGTGGCGCCTCCTGGACATTCGACAAATTGAACTGCACGCGGGAGAGTTTGGTCAAGCACGGGAGACTGCAAGCATTGAAGTTGTCTACGTCGATCCCACACTTCAACAACAGGACGCCATCAGGAGAGTCTCCCTTCTCAGTGAACGCATTCTGGAATCGAAGAAGCGAAATCTGTCCTTCGCGTCTCAACTGGAGATGTTCAATTCAGCGCTACAAATCTTGGAAGACGCCTCACTCCTCCATCGAACTGTCCAAATCCTCGGCGATGTCTTCCCGTCAACGCACGATCTATTCGCGCAGGACAGTGAGGCAGCAGCCTACTCGCTTTACTATCTTGGGCTAGCCGCGCTTGCAATTTCGGATTACCCTCACGCCACCTCCAGGATCAATGAGGCGAAAGAGCGCTTTCGAGTTTTGGAGAACGTTCTGGGAGTAGCCAACTGCATCCAAAGTCTTGGCGACATCGCGATCCATCGTTCCGACTATGAGACGGCGAAGACGAGGTATGAAGAAGCTCAGCCCATGTTCCGACAGGTCGGAAACATTATAGGAGAAGCCAACTGCATCCTAAGTTTTGGCGACATCGCCTTTTATCGCTCCGACTACGAGACAGCAAGGGCGCGATACGAAGAGGCTCTTCCCATGCATCGACAAGTGGGGCACGTTCTTAGAGAAGCCAACTGCATCCGATGTCTTGGTGACATCGCGCTTCGTCGATCCAACTACGAGACAGCGAGGGCTAAATACGAAGAGGCGTTGCCCATGTATCGACAAGTGGGAGACTTTCTTGGGGAAGCCAACTGTATTCTCGGTTTTGGAAATGTCGCGATCAAACTATTTCAATTTGAAGAAGCGAAAAAACGTTATTTTCATGCGACTGAGATGTGTCGAAATCTCGGGAGAATTGATGGAGATGGGGAGTGTTTGAGGGGGTTGGGAGATATTGCGAGGTTACAAGGGGATTTTGTACAAGCCAAATTAAGATACGAAGAGGCGCTTGCATGTTTCATCAAGCTTCAAAACCCGCACTACATTGGAGAGATTCACCAGCGTTTAGCGCGAATTACCGAGAATGAAGAAGAGAAAAAACTTCATGTCGAGGCGGCGCGTGCAGCCTGGCAGTCGATTGGCTTCGATCATCTTATGGCGGAGTTGGATTCAGAGTTCGGGTAGTTTGACTTCAGCCCTCCTCCGGGAGGGCTGATTAGTGACAATGAGAAATCTTTTCTGCGCCGCTATTCGGTCAGATGAACTTCCTGAGAGGTTCGCGAGGTCACCTTCATATCAGTGTTCGCCGTCCCCGCCGGTTTCGCTTTGCCCTTGGTTGCGCTTGCGAACCTCATGAACCCGCTGATCGTCCTATTCTTATCGACCGTCGCCGTCATTTTAATCTGTTTGCCCTCAACGACTACGAAATTGAAATCACGGATGGCATTGAGCGTCCCATTCATATTTGCGTCGCCCTGTCCCTTCGTCGTCAGACCGCCGGAGGAGTCGTAGCCCGTATTCACTGAGCTAGACACGACGGCGCAGGCGTCTGTCTCTTTTGTTCATGCCTTACTTTCTTGGCCAGTACATAATGACTGCCACTCCCACGAGACAGATCAACGCTCCCCAAACTTCCGGTTTGTCGGGAACTTTGCCGTCAAATTTCCAATCCCAAAGTAGCGACATGATGATAAACACGCCGCCATAGGCGGCATAGACGCGACCGAATTGCTGAGACGGCTGAAAGTTAGGCAAGACCCCGTAGAAAACGAGTAGGGCCGCGCCAAGCAGACCTAAAGGCAACGAAAAGCGTCCTTTGATCCAATGCCAGATCAGATACCCGCCGCCGATCTCGCATAATCCGGCAACCAAAAAGAGGAAAATAGATTTCAGAAAAAGCATAGTCATTCCTGAAGAGAAAGGATCGGCGACGCCCAGTTGTTGCTTACAAATTCAGTTTAATTATAATTTGCCGGGAGTGAAACGGGAGAATTCAATTGTAATTCAACTGAGCTTTGCACGTTAGTATGAAATATCGAAGCCGCTGCCATACGCCTGTAGGAATTGAGATGATCTAAGATCATTGTCGGCACTCAGCCCATTTTGATTGGATTAGTACAACCGTTTCAGATACTAAACGCTTAATTCCAAATGTTCGAAAGAGCTAACGACATATTCTCTGGCGTTAAGTTCCCTTCCATGTCAGAGTGATGGCTGAAAAGGGATTGTTTTGTTCGAATCCTTGCTGCGCATCTATTTGATTTTGGAACGCTTTTTAACCAGCGTCCACTCGGCGTCGTCCACCCGCAACGCGTGTCCGTCAAGAAAGCACACTCCGCGCGTGCCGTCCGGTGCAGCATCCGCTTCGTAAATCACTGCCATCTCCGCCGGTTTAAGGATATGAGCGAGTTTGTGTTGAGACAATATCTCATTCAAGGCGTAGGGAGTCCGTGTCACAGGGTTGATAAAGACCTTTTCGTTCTTGACATAAGGTTTTATAACCTCTTTAAATTTAGAGGCGCTCTTCATCGGCGGAAGCGTTTCGTCATTATCCTGAGAATACATTGAAATCCCCTGACCAATTTGACGAAGGTTGCTGAGCGACACGACTGTATTCGCGCCCTCTGAAGCGGATTCGGGTTCCTGCGGCGCCGTCGTCACACCCTGCGGGGACGCTTCTTCTTTCTGCACCAAAAACTCTTTCATGTCGAAAGGTCGAATGTCGGAGATCGCGCCTGTCGTTCGCAAGTTGATGAGCGAGAGAGACATTACTGAGTTTTCTGTCAGCTTCATCGAATCGAACGCATGCGGATCAAGCGCGGATGAGGAAAGAGCCGCCATGGAAGGGAGTTTGACTCTGGGGCGATAAGCGACAATGAAAGTTTCCGAACCGAGAGTCACTTCGTCTCCTTTCGTGAAGGAGGAGTTCAATCCAATTCCGTTCCCTGAGAGTCCATAGAGATTGACCAAAGTCTGATTGCCGGAGGATTCAGGCGCGCTGAAGACTCTCCAATCGCCATCGAGGTCTTTCAATTTCATTGTCAAAGGGAACGGTTTGCCGGAGAAGACCTCTTTCGCCGTCATTTTGCGAGGAGCCGAGGCTCCGAAATCGTCTTCCGTTTTGCCGGGCTTGTCCTGAGCGATAGCCGGTAATACGC
>JAYVOT010001036.1:0-3138 GCA_043757795.1 Chthonomonadaceae bacterium
AACCTGGACTTACGCCTACCTCGATGATCAGAACTACGCCATGATGCCGAAAGACGATCCCGGGAGCACGGCGAGACCGCTTGCAAGCATCACGGACGATCAGGGCAGACGGGTTGACTACACTTTCGACGGGTTGGGGATGCCGAGAACCGTCAAGTTCAACCAGACCTTCGATGTCAACCTGAACCTCATCTCCTACAACGAGACCGATTACGCAATCGAGTACAACAGCGGAGATCACACGAGCCGCCATGTGCTCACTCAGCTCAAGAACACCTGGAATTACAAGAATGCGAGCAGTCAGTGGGTCGCATCGACTCAGGTTCAGAACGACTATACTTACGATATTCTCTCTCAGCGACTGACGAATCAGATCACCTCCTCAGACGGCACGAATCGCACTGAGAACTACGCCTATGACGAACTCAACCGGTTGAAAACGGTCAACTACGGCGACGGTCAGACGCAGGGTTACAGCTTTGACGCGATGGGGAACCGAACCCAAAAGCAGGACTCCGCTTCAGGAACCGAGAACTACTCCTACAACGCCGCGAACATGTTGCTTTCAAGAGCTGGGAACTCCTATACGAACGACGTGAATGGGAACACGCTGACAGGCGGCGGACGCACCAATACCTGGGACAGCGAGAACCGACTCACCCAGTGCGTCAATGGCTCGAACACTTCCACTTTCACCTATGGAGCCGACGGGCTGAGACGCCGAAGCATTGTCAACGGAGTTTCAACGGATTCTGTTCTTGACAATTCGATGTTCGTTCGGGAGCGCAGGAACTCCACCAACATCGCGACGTATCTCGTGGGAGCAAGAGGTCCTGAATACCGCCGGGACGATACTTCCGGTAGTGTGAGGTGGTATCTTTATGACGGATTAGGCTCAGTTCTCGGCGAAGTCGATCCTTCCGGTAATGTGACTTCGAGCAGGAAGTACGATGTCTACGGATTGGTTAGAGGTGGGAATAATCCGGGCGGGAGTTCGGCGCATAAGTTCGTGGGGCAGCTGGGTCATCCGAGCGAGGACAACACTGGGCTGATTTACATGAGGGCTAGGTATTATGACCCGGTAGCGGGAAGGTTTGCAAGCGAGGATCCGGCGAAGAATGGAAGAAATTGGTATACATATTGTAAAAACGAACCTGTAAACCATACTGATTTTACCGGTTTATTTTCTTTTATTGACCTTGGCGCATCTACAATTGTCATGGAAGGTGAAGCTGCGGCAGGCGCCGCTGCTTGTGGAGTATTAGCTACAGTGTCGCCACACCTCGCAGAACTCGAAGAAATAGCTGAACAAATATTATCGATTGAGGTGCGTATGGATCCTCTCGGGAATACAGGATTTCTTGATGAAATAGAATCTTTGGGTATGAATCCTGACAACTGGCGCAAAGCGTATATTTACCTTGAACATGTAAGTGGCGAATATGCAAAAGTCCATTCTATATCAGAAATCATGGATGACGTGATATCCAAAATTAACTCCGGTGCTTGGTGGGAATGGGTGGATAAAGTCACAGGAGGGAAGCCATGAATTGTGCTTAAAATAGAACGACCTTCACTCATAAAAGCAATCAAAAAAAAAGATTATGACCATATTCTGGAACTGATTGAACAGAGCAAAAACATCGACGATATAGACGATACTAGCATGACAGCCCTGATGTATGCCGCTTCATATGATATGCAAGACATTGTTATTCGTATTTTGCAAAAAGGCGCTGATATCAATAAGGAGACGCGCGCAGGGCGGACTGCCATTATGATAGCAGCATTGACAGGCTCAAAGGATACAATAGTAATTTTATTGGCTGCCGGTGCAGACCCTACTTCTACGAACGTAAAAGGTGAGTCTGCAATTTCCCTTGCTATGAGATTCGGACATTATGATTTGTCTGCATGGATGCTTAGTATAACTTGAGGTTTGTATTTCGATGCGGGTACAGAGCTTACGAAAGAGATGTAGAAGACGCGGGAGCCGCATTTCAAGTCCGAACTCAAGCCGGGACTGACTCAGACTCTGACTCCGGCGCAGTGGAAGAAGGTGGACGCGAAGCGCGCGAAGGCGGCGGCGGACAAGGAGGCGAATCGCCCGGACGTTCGAGCGCTGACTGACAAGGAGCTGCAGAACAAGGGGCGCGGTCCCTATCGAAACAAATACTTCGCGGGTACATTGCCCTGGCATCGGAGCCTGAAGGACGTGAACCTCTGCAACGGCAACCTCTTCAAGTCGTTTACGGATGTGCAGGTCGCGCCGGGCAAGGGCGCGGGGCTGGCGATGCAACGCACTTACAACAGCATGGACGACCGAATCGGACCTTTCGGGCAGGGCTGGACGCATGCTTACGACATTCGAACCGAGGAGGAGAACCCGACCACGAATCAGACGGACGACACGCTGAACTATGTGGATCGCTCCGACTTCTTCGCGGGGAAGCACAAGTATCACCGAGACGCAGACGGTCTCTACTCGCCTCCGCCCTATCTCTTCGACGAGACCGAGAGCGCCTATGACAGCTTTCTCGTGAGCGGCCCGATTCAGGCGTTGGAAGACACTGAGCGGAGCATGGACGGCACGGCGAAACACTTCAAGAAGTTCGGGAACGGGCCGGAGCGGGTTTGCGACAGCATCACCGACCGGTACGGAAACGCGACGACGCTGACCTATTCACAGGTCTTGATCGGGGGCGTGACGCGGAACCTGCTTCAGAACGTGACCGATCCGAGCGGACGACAGATTCTCTTCACCTGGACAGACCTCGGCGCGAGCGGCTCTCCCGCCTATCGCATCACGCAGGTTCGGGGGCCGATTTACAACGTGAGCTATGCTTACAACACGGACTTCAACCTTTCGGGCGTGACGCTCGATCCGGGAACGGGAACACATCTCAATCGCACTGTCGCTTTCGGGTATTCCTCGGTGAGCGGGAACAACGGGACTGAGACAGGCTTGCTCTCGTCGGTGACTGATCCTCTCGGGCACGCGATGAGCTACGGCTACGGGATTTCGACGTTGTTGAACACTGCTTTCCCGACCTCCATCACGGAGCCTGCGGGGGTGGACGTCAACAACAACGCTCGAACTCTGACGACGAACATCGCGCCGCCTTTCGCTAACAACAG
>JAYVOT010001037.1:0-11686 GCA_043757795.1 Chthonomonadaceae bacterium
CTAACTTTTACCCTAGTGTTCACTGTTCGATAAATTGACGACAAACCATTCAGCGTTCAAGCTGCTTTCACGAGTTGATATCGAGATTGAAACTTTACAAGAATTGAAGGAGAACTGTTTTAAGAATGTCAGACACAATTAAGCTCGGCATCGTCGGATGCGGAGGAATCGCAAACGGCAAGCATCTTCCCGGACTATCAAAAGTCAAAGGCGTCGACCTCGTCGCTTTCTGCGACATCGTTGAGGATAAGGCGCGAGAAGCGGCTAACAAATACGGAGTCAGAGGGGCGAAAGTCTACACTGATTATACGAAAATGCTTGCGGACACTTCCATTGACGTAGTGCATGTTTTGACGCCGAACGACTCCCACGCCGATATCGCCATTGCCAGTCTGGAATCCGGCAAGCATACTCTCTCTGAAAAGCCGATGGCGAAAAAAGCCGTTGACGCGCGACGCATGGTCGTTGCGGCTGCCAGAAGCGGCAAGAAACTCACTATCGGATATCAGAGCCGACATCGCGCTGACAGTCAGTACCTCAAAGCCGCGGTAGAGCGAGGCGACCTCGGTGAAATCTACTATGCCAAAGCGCACGCGGTTCGACGTCGCGCTGTCCCGACCTGGGGCGTTTTTCTGGACGAAGAGAAACAGGGCGGCGGTCCGCTTATCGACATCGGAACTCACGCTCTCGACCTGACTCTCTGGCTCATGGACAACTATAAGCCGAAAGTCGTTTTGGGACAGACCTACAAAAAACTCTCGCACAAAGAGAACGCCGCCAACGCATTCGGATCCTGGGACCCGAAACTCTTCACCGTCGAGGACTCAGCTTTCGCGTTCATCACTATGGAGAACGGCGCAAGCATCACTCTTGAAGCGAGTTGGGCGCTGAACACGCTCCAAGTCGACGAGGCGAAATGCACCCTGTGCGGAACTGAAGGCGGAGCCGACATGATAGGCGGGTTGCGGATCAACGGCGAGAGCTTCAGCCGACTGTGGGACACGAAAGTGGACACGAACCCAGGAGGAGTCGCTTTCTACTCCGGCAGTTCCGAAACTGATTCGGACCGCGAAGCCAGAATGTGGATCGAAGCGATTCGGAACGACACTCCACCGCTAGTTCTTCCGGAACAGGCCTGCGTCGTCTCCGAGATACTGGAAGCGATCTACGAGTCGGCGAAAACCGGCAAAGCGATCACCTTTTAGTTTCAAAAGCTCCCACGAGCGTTTTGTCTGAATGACCGGCATCCCTTCTTTTCGTGCAATCAGGAGGGACAGCCGGTCGTTTCGCTTTGGCATAGTATTTTATTAGCTCAATGAGTATATTCAATACTATTCAAGGTTAGTTGAGACATAGATATGACCGAAAGACTATTTTTTCGTTGAATTCCAACCGTATGAATTGATAAAAAATAATATAATTCAATTCGAAAATAGTTCTTGACATAATTGAAACAAACTGTTACAATACTTTTCAACTTAGGATTGTTTTGAATCAACATTTACTTTGCATAGGTGTGTGTTCTGATGGGAAACGCGTCATCCCAATGAACATGTCGTCAACGAATACTTTTTGGAACCATGGAGCATTTCAAGATGAACCGTTATTTTTGCGATACAACCTTTTCCATCCCCTATGTTCCCGCCTTGACAGGTCCGCGACATCGTCTTCTATTCACAATACTGTGTCTTTTCTTGTTTCCATTTCAAGTTTTCGCCCAGTACTCTCCGCCTGGCGGCACTGGTTCCAGTAGTAAGTGGGACCTTTCAGTGGCTTTTTCCGGATCTGCTGATATGACGCCAGCAACAGGGTTTACTGTTAGTGAGCCAGGCAATCATAGTGTTCAAGGCATATCTTCTAATAGCGTTGATCTATCATTATGTCAGCATCCTCCGCATACTACTTCTGGAGCGATGACCGTCGACTTCGGCTGTGATTTGAACTCGAGCAGCATGGTTGCAAGGATGAAGTTCAATGCTGCAAAGATGATCTTCACCTTGACTTACCAGCCATCATCGACTACTGATACGCCCCCTACAAAGATTATGGTATCTTTCCGACGTAGAGTGACATTAGGGCTTTCAGCCTTCGCTCACAATAGCGGCGACAGCGCAAATGGTTCTGGTTCCGGAACGCTTTCAGGGGGTGGAGGAGGGGATTGTACAGCAACAGACGATGTTACTGCTGTTGGAGCCTCCCCAATTTCAGCAAGCAAATTCACGCCTTCAGCTCCCGAAGACTTTACTACAATCGTATTGAGTCTGGATACTCCCACAACTTCCAATCCTTCACCAAAAACTTTCACTTTCAAATTCGATCTGGCTGGCTTCGTCAGTGGAGCAACATATGGTCCCGCAAGTAATGGAGAGGCTTCTCAGGGAAACCCTTCTCCTGCGAGCGGAGGCAGCATACTTCGTTATACCGTGGATTTCTGTGTGGATGGAGTCGATTTGTCACGATATGGGCCAATGAGCGGACATCATGAGCGAGCCGTTCAAGACCCGTCCTACACAAGATGGTTGCCACTCTCTTTTTCGCCGAAACTCAACAGTCAGCCGTTCAGGATACTACCAGGAGCTTTGACTGCACCCTGGGGGAACATCAACTGCTTCTATAGCGCGAAACTCACGAGAGAACCTTCCGATCCCAACTTCGACATCAATGGCGTAGCGCTAGTGATCCGGCAGGCTCTAAATGCCAGCGGAAACTTCAACCCGCCTGCAAGCTCATTCATATCGAACCCCGCGTACCTAATTCCGAACTTCGTAGTGACGGATGCAAACGGAGAACGAGTTGTTTTCGATGGTTTAAGACATTCTGCTAACTACGTTCATTCTTCATTGACTCCCGGTACTGGACCAGGTACGTTCTTACTCACTAACGCAGGACCTCCAGGGGACATGAAGTCATTCGGAAACTACGCTTACGGATTCGACGCAAGCGGGGCGCTTACGTACATTAAAGACGATCTTGGGAACTTGCAATCCTGCTCCTACCAGTCAGGGAATCAGTTTCTGACTGTCACCGACAGCTCCTCGTTCCGATATTTGAGATTCTACAAAGACGCGAGCGGCTATCTTTCGGCAGTGGATGCGCCTTCCTCCACGAATTTGTTTGATCTGGGTGTCAACACGCACACCGTCACGACGATGGATTCAACCGGACACATGACGGCAATGAAAGTGTACGACGGAACAGGAACATCGCTTTTCACTACGGAGACTTTCGCCTACGGCGGACCTAACGGCGATTCCATCACCTCAAGTTCGCAAGGCGCGACTCAGACGACCTCGGACTACGCTTCCGACTCACGTTTTATGACTCCTTTCGGATTGCCGACGCCGAGAATCAAGTCCGTTACATACGGTTCCACGGGAGATGCAAGCAGTTCGGACTCCTACAGTTCCATCGCAGGAACCTGGCAGTACGACTGGGGATTTTTGAGCGCTCCCTTTGCCGACTACTCCGATGCGGCAAGAACCGAAACAGTCACAGACCCGCGCGGCAAAATTTCTAAAACTACCTTTCATCTAAACGACGTCAACGAAATCGACTCGCTCTTTTTCAAAGGTCCCGGGTTCACAGGCTCCGACCCCCTTGCAGACAAAACTCTTCTTGCTTGCAGCCCTGACATCACGCATCCGACTGATCTCTTATACTACGACGCCATATCCTTTGCAAGTTTGCAGCCCGGAGCGCCCCTTTCGACTATATTTCCGGTTGTGCGGATTCAAGCAAACGCTCTGGGGCAACCTACAAGCGTTATAGCCAATGGAAATCACTGGCAATTCGGGTATGCGGCTGATAATTTCACATTGACCAGCGTCATTGATCCATTGAATCTCACGACGCAGTATCGTTACGGCGAGGGCGGCGCGCCGGCTTCTCGACTCACAAGCGTGGTTGATCCGACAAACGCAGTTCGAGGAACCATCGCCTATAACGCTTTCGGTCAGCCCACTGTCTTTACGAACCCGGCGGCGGTCTCCGTCAACGGGAACGATCAAAAGTCCTACTTCACCTATGAACCTCACACCGGCGATCTGATAAGCGTGAAAGACGCTCTCGGAAACATCTTCACCATTGACGCCTACAGTCCTCTCGGCGATCCGCTTTCCGTGACAACGTATCCTGATACGGGCGATCCCGCGACCTCCACTCACCCGATGACGACAAGCATCGTCTACGACGCGGCGCAAAACGTCCGAACCATAACCGGTTCCGACGGCTCTACGCTCAACTTCAACTACACGAACGGCGTCACGACGGGGACCAGCGTCACAAAGAATATCAACGGAACTCCGACGACGTTGGCACAGATGAACTTCTCGGTGGACACAAGAGGACGAATCTATGCCTATTCGGATGCCGTCGGCTCGCTGAGGCAGACGAGGTACGACGCAACTGGAAACGCGACTCAAGTGTGGGACGGAAAAGGAAACGTCACCAAAGTTCAGTATGGGAACAGCAACGAGCCTAATAAGTTAATTTGGCCGGATCTTCGTTTCATTTCGGCGACTTACGATATTTTGGGAAGACTCGCCTCCTCAACGGATGAAAACGGCAACAACTGCACGATGACTTACGACTGGAAAGGCAACCTCACCGATATCGCCTACTCCGCTTTTCCGGAAAAGAACATTCACTTTTCTTATGACAGCGTCAGGCGCTTGACCGGCGCTTCCGACGGCGCAGGAAGCAAAACCTGCGTATACGAACCTACTCTGGGACGAGTGACGTCGGTGACAACAGTCATCAACGCCCTGCCTGCCGGACACAATACTTTCACTTGTTCTTACTCCTATGCCCCGGATGGAACGATTACCTCGAAAACGACGGCTCTGGGCACGACGAATTTCTACTACGACAACGGCGGAATTCTGTCCTCCATTACAAACCCGCTTGGAGAAGCGACTCACTGGTATGCGGACAAGACTGGAAAAATGACGAAGCAGGCGACAGTCACTTCCGCATCTTCCATCATTACGTCGGACTACGTCTGGGGCAATCCGCTCGCGGGACAGCCTGACAACTTCTTAAGCAAAATAATCAATAAAGCGAACGGACAGCAGATCTGGGGCTACGGCATACTTCGCACTCCGCTCGGGCAGATCAGCCTGCAGTCCGGCGACGGACTGAACGCGACGCAGACCTCCTCCGAAAGCTTCAGTTATGATTCACGAGGACGAGTGACGCAAGCCGGGCTGAACTTCCACCCGGACAACCAGAACAACACTTCCAAACTCGACTCCTTCGGCTATGACCTCGCGAACAACCTGCAGGGAGGAACAGGCGGCTGGAGTTACAACTCGAACAACCAGGTCACAAGCGCGCCTGCGCTCCAAAACAGTTCAACCTTGCCGGGATCCTCCCAACTGCAGTACAGCGTCTCCGGGCAACTTAGCTCCATGAACGGAAATTATCTGGGTTACGACACAACGGGCGCGCTCCGCACTTTCGGTACTACAAGCTATGTCTACGATCTCGCAGGCAACCGCATCAGCAAAACCGTCGGCGGCGTGACCACCTACTTCCTCTATTCGGGCGGCGAACTCATTGCCGAACTCGACAGCGCCGGAACCATTCAACGCACCTACACCTGGGGACCCGCCGGACTCATCTCCGACCACTCTTCGACAGGCTCTCGCTTCTATCTCTACGACGGCCTCGGCAACACGCGCACCTTGCTCGGAGACAACGGGCAGACTATTGCGAATGCCGCCTACACCGCATGGGGAATGCCCCTTGGCGGCAACTACCTGAACACGCCCTTCGCCTACAAAGGGCAGTGGGGCGCGTATCGAGACAGCGAGAGCGGACTCTTTCAGATGGGCGCGAGATACTACTCACCGAATATCGGCAGCTTCGTCTCCCGCGACCCCTCCGGCTTTTCGGGCGGACCGAACCTTTACTCCTACTGCGCAGGCGACCCTGTCAACTTCTTCGATCCCAATGGAATGCAGCAAGAGGGAAGCATGACTCCAACCAAGGATTGGTGGCATTCCGCTGACCAAAATGTACATAAGTTTGATTCTTTCGTTCATCCAAATCTAGGTCCTGTAAGTTATTTGAATCCTTACCCTCATTTCGGCATCCCGTTCAACTTGGTCGACTCTGTGGATTCGGCAGATCTTTTGGGCTCTACTCTTGAAAATCCAAAAGCCAGCGGATGGGACAAAGCTATGGCTTGGGCAGGTCTGGGAGGAAATGCAGGCTTGTCCGCCGTTGAAATGTATGGCGTTGCCGCGCCGGGGGCTACGGCGCTAGCGGATGTGCAAGAAGTGAGAGCGGCTTCAAAATTATTGTCTGACTGCTTCATTGCAGGGACGCAGGTGCAAGTCATCGCTTCAAACCCCGTCGCAAGCTCTAAAAAGTCGAAACTGAATGGAAAATCGACGGACAACGCCCACTCCGCCGTTCTCGCTAGCGCGACTTCGACGGGAACACCCGCCAAAACCAACCTGAACGAAGGAATCGCGCTCAAGCCTATCGAACAGATACGGCAAGGCGACCTCGTCCTCACCCGCAACGAGAAGACCGGCAAGTCGGAAGTCAAGAAAGTTCTCAGGACGACGATCCTGTCCGCCCCCGCAGTCGTGTCGCTCTCCTTCGCAGACCCGAAGACCGGCAATATCTTAGAAACCGTCACCGCTACCCGCGAGCATCCTTTCATGGTTCAGGGCGTCGGGTTCGTCATCGCAGGAAGGCTCGCTCTTGGAAACGCTATTGTCACTCGCGCGGGACCTGCACTCACAGTTGCGAAGATCGATTGGAAGCAGGGCGTTCGGGCTGTCTTCAACTTCGAGGTAGAGGAGGATCACACTTACTTCGTCGGGAGCGCGAATGGCGGGTTGTGGGTTCATAATCCAGGGCCATGCGGGATGCTTGGCTCACCAGCGACACAACAACTCGATAGAGCGATAGCAAACGATCTAGAAGGCGCGGGTTGGGATGTTACCCATGGTGCTGGGTTGCCACAAGAAGCCATTGCAGATCCTTTATTGCCATTGTCGGGCAGAGTCGGGAGAGCGCCTGGCACAGTTTTTCCAGATATCACCGCAAATAAAAATGGAATTACCATGCGAATACAGACTGTCGATACTTACAAAAATGGCATGCCAACTCGTCGTGAACTGGCAAACTTCCAAAAAATTCTACAACGAACCGGAGGACCTGTGTATTGGTTCCCCAAGAATTGAAAGCTGAAACCAATGGCCTTCACTATTCACGTCGCGGCGACCCGATCAGACTGGATCGATCTATTTGAACGGGCATGCGTAAAAACTCCAATCCAGTTTTATCGAAGCAATGTTTCAACAATGCAGGAAATTATATCTTATCAAATTGAAGACATGCCTCACCTGGGAGAGTCTACGAAAGGGTGCTATATTCAGGATGACAGGTACCTTGCAATTCCGAGTTCAATGGAAGTTGTTCCAAGACAAATCAACATGAATAATGGCACAACAAGATTCGCAATTGACCAGCTATCGAATTTCGACGCATTTACTTTTTGTCCGGCTGGAGCATGGCAATCGACGCACTTTATCATCGGAGAGTTGAACTCAAAGTATAATACCGGTGAAGCATACGGTGTCGCCAAAAAAATTCTGGGTAGAATCAGGCGTACTTTTCGAAATATTGGCAGTTGTTACGTTGGGGTAGAATGCGAAATGCTGTACTCAGATAGAATTTTTAGTACAAAAGCCTAGCTTCGCTCAGCGCCATAAAACACCAAGTCATCCAAGCATCGTCTCGCCCTAGCAAGTTCCGCCCCTACCTCCAACACTCCGGCAGGAATCGCCCTCAAGTCCATCGAACAGATACGAAAGGGCGACCTCGTCCTCACTCGCAACGAGAAGACCGGCAAGAGCGAAATCAAGAAAGTTCTCAGAACGACGATCCTTTCCGCCCCCGCAGTCGTCACCCTCTCCTTCGCAGACCCGAAGACCCGCAAGGTCGTTGAAATCATTACCGCCACCCGCGAGCATCCGTTCTTCGTGCAGGGCGTCGGGTTCGTCATCGCCGGAAGACTCGCGCTCGGGAACGCGATCGTCACCCGCGCCGGACCTCCGGTTACTCTCGCGAAGATCGATTGGAAACAGGGCAAAAGTCCGGTCGCTGTCTACAACTTTGAGGTGGAGGAGGATCACACTTACTTCGTCGGGAGCGCGAATGGCGGGTTGTGGGTTCATAATCCGGGAAGTTGCTATAGACAAAACTTTCTCAATGCTAATCCACACATTGATCCATCTGAAGTATCGCAAGTACATCATGCCATTCCACAAGTAGTCACAAAAAACAGTCCTGGCATGTTCACTGACGCTGAAATTCATTCTGTCGACAATTTGAGAGGTATCCCAGTCGGAGGAGAACGAGGGCATCAACAAATCACAAATGCTTGGCGTAGGTTTTTCAATGAAAATAAGGATGCCACTCGAAGCGAGATTGAAAAGTTTAGGGACGCAATCGATAAAGCCATCAATCAGCATTTTATCCATTAGCCAACAGATCATTATTTGACATGAAATCTGGGTCAGGAGGGGTTATGGAACTACTATTCTACTCGATTGAAATGGACTCGTTCGGGTATTGGGGCGGAGATACAGAATACCTAAACTACGCTGAAATCCAAGCGGGTCTGACTTACAAACGTAGATTTGGAAAGGTGGAGTTCGAATTTGATTTTACTCCTGCAAATGATTTCATCCGTTGCGGAGATGACTTCTACCTCGTAACTCCAAAATTAGAGGCGGCGATGAAGGATGCTGGCATCACCGGTGTGGAGTTTGAGTCGACAAAAATCATCCTTACTGAAAACTTTTTACACTGCAATACCGATCTTAAAACACCGCTTGAGTATCGACTTGTTGTTCCTTCTGGGGAGATGCAGTTTTCTGATGACCAACTTCCGATCAAATGGTCTGGTCATGATTTTTGTCTGACATTCTACCCGAGCAACAACTCGTCAGCCGCCTGTAGTCGTTTCAGTCATTGGCTGATTTTGAGCGAGAAGTGCTATCAGGTTCTACTCAATTTCAACTTCAAAGATGAATATCGCACAGAACCCGTGTTGTTCGAGGAAATTTGACAATTATCATCTATAATTTGTTTTAATGACAACTATGCACTTCTCTTTGTTTCATAGGGACTAATTCCTCCTCACCCGGCATCGCCTCGCGCTAGCCAGTTCCGCACCCTCCGGCAGGAATCGCCCTCAAGCCTATCGAACAGATACGATAGGGCGACCTCGTCCTCACCCGCAACGAGAAGACCGGCAAATCGGAAGTCAAGAAAGTTCTCAGGACGACGATCCTGTCCGCCCCCGCAGTCGTCACGCTCTCCTTCGCTGATCCGAAATCCGGCAAGGTCGTCGAGACGATCACCGCCACCCGCGAGCATCCGTTCTACGTGCAAGGCGTCGGTTTCGTGATTGCCGGAAGACTCGCTCTTGGGAATTCGATTGTCACTCGCGCGGGACCTTCGGTTACTCTCGCGAAGATTGAATGGAAGCAGGGCAAGCCACCTTATGTTGTCTACAACTTTGGGGCGAAGGAGCATCACGCTTTTTTCGTTTGGAGCGCGAACTCATCGCCAAACACGAAACGCATTCAAGCAAGCCTTGAATGCGTTTCTTTAGAATTAGCGCAACTGCCCGAAACTCTCAATTTACAGTTCGGTTTTGCTCATAGCGTTCGCATGGGAGTCCATATCGTAGACGATGGGGACGCCGTTGGGAATATTGAGTTCAAGCACTTGCGCTTCGCTCATGCCGTCGAGTTGCATCACGATCGCTCGAAGGCTATTTCCATGCGCTGAAATAATGACGTTCATGCCCGCTTTGATCACAGGGAGGATCGTCGCATCGAAGTAGGGAAGCGTTCGGGCGGCTGTGTCTTTCAGGCTCTCTCCATTCGGGGGTTGCACGTCGTAGCTGCGTCGCCACAATTTCACCTGTTCATCTCCGTACTGCTTCGCCGTCTCTTCCTTATTCATCCCCTGCAAGTCGCCGTAGTGTCGCTCATTCAGCGCTTTGTCATAGGAAGTACGAAGTCCTTCCTGCCCCGCAGCTTTCAGGGCGAGGGTAAGCGTGTCGATGGCGCGTTTCAAAACGGAGGTAAACGCCTCATCCAGATGTATTCCGGCCGCTTTGATCTTCTCTCCCGCCTCCGTTGCCTCGCGTCTGCCGGTATCCGTCAACTCCACATCCACCCAGCCTGTGAACCTGTTTTCAAGGTTCCATTGCGACTGACCGTGACGCAACAAAATCAATTTCGACAAATGTTTCTCCTAGGTAATTTATGAATGCATTGAACGGGGTTGAGACAATCTGCGCTTCTCGCCCGCACAGGCGTATTTTGCAATATCAATGCAGGTTTCAGTTCGTAGTCGTCATCCTGCCCCCGCTCTTCAATCCAAGTTTTCAAGGGCGACGACAAAATCTTCCATTTTCAGGGTGCGCGCCAGTTTTTCTTTGCTGTCCGCAATTCGGATGAGAGCCTGCAAGCCTGCTTCGTTGACCAGCGCTTTGATGTCTGCGCCGCTGTAACCTTCCGTCTTTTGAGAGAGTTCTCCCAGGTTCACGTTGTCGCTAAGGTTCGCTTTCTTCGTGCAAACCTGAAAAAGCAGAAGTCGTGATTCAAGGTCAGGCAAGGGGACGGTGATCTCTCGGCTGAGTCGCCCTCCGCGCCGCACAGCCGGGTCCAGCATGTCCGGTCTGTTCGTCGCCCCCACTACGAAAACCCGATGGTTGGGATGAAGTCCGTCCATCTCCTGCAGGAACTGATTTACGACTTTATCCGAGTGGATCGCGACGCCGCCTTGCCGGATCGGCAGGAGAGCGTCGATTTCATCCACGAAAATGATCGCGGGAGCGTTCAGACGCGCTTTTGCAAACAGGTCTCGAACCCGCTTCTCGCTTTCGCCCACATACATTTGATTCACGTCCGCCGGAGTGATTGAGACGAAGTTGCACTTCGCTTCATTCGCAAGCACTCTTGCGATAGTCGTTTTTCCTGTGCCGGGAGGTCCCTTCAGCAAAATCCCGGTCGGGGCTTGCACCCCCAGCTCTTTCGCGAGATCGGGTTTCTCAAGCATGAGTTGCATCTGCCGTAGTTCGCGCTTCGTTTTGGGGTTCAACACAAGGTCGTCCCAGGTGTTCGTAGAGACTTCGCCGACGGGGTTTGCGCCGGATTGCGACTGCAACGTAGTTCCGAACTGACCTGCAAAATCGGCATAGCTTGAGTTGGCAGGTTCGAGTTGCGCCGCTCGCCGCGCTGCTTCCTCCGCCTCGACTCGCCGATCAAGCGAAAAGAGACACTTCGCGACGTAGTGCAAGGCGCGCGCATGATTCGGCTCGCGTTCCAAAACGGTATGCAGGTAAAAAGCCGCCTCTTCCAAACGTTGTCGGTAGACTTGAAATTTTTTTTTGCTGTCACGGCTAGCGGCATCCAGCCCAAGCGCCTGCGCCCCGTAAGCCACGGCAATGTCCGTTATTGAAGGCTTTTCTTCCTCAGCGAGGTTCCACAGCGACCAGCCCAGGCGGAAGCGAGGCTCTGTCTCCTCCGGGACGATCTCCATCGCTTTGCGATAGCTTTCGCCAGCAGCCTGCCACTGATAGTCGCGGGCGCGTTGCATTCCTCGATGAAGCAGGTCTTGAATAGTCTCTTTTGTAGTGGATGGCATA
>JAYVOT010001038.1:0-3134 GCA_043757795.1 Chthonomonadaceae bacterium
TTCGTCTCGCGGCGCAGTCGCTGGGAATCGGGCTGAACGGGACTCGAGTCGTCTACGAACGATTGATTAATCTAGAGCTGTTCACGGACAACCTCGGGCACATCGCTTCGGAAGTTTCGACGAACAACTCGCTGACTGGAAGCGCAAATTTGAACAACCCCCCAGTGGGTGGCGGGAATGCACCAACAACACTACGCCGTTCTGAGGGTGACGGGCGCGCTCTTTAAAATTCAGTTGATGTCCGGCTTATCGGAGTTGAGAGATTGGACGCTTGCCAGAACCGACCCTCAAGAACGCCTGGCAACCTGCGGGTTGGCTGCCGATGTTTTCAATACCTGGGTCGATACTGCGACAGGCGTGTCGGGAATCTCACCCAACGCCTCCTGGAAACTCGATCTCTCCTCTGCAGTCACGGCGGAGTCTACCGCGACCGAACTCGCAAGGATGGAAGTCCTCCTCGCTCAACTCCCTTTCTCGCCCGGTTATCGTAAGGCAGACGTTGTGCTAAGCAATATCGACGACGCCTCGCTCGGCGGCGTCGGGATTCAGATCTATCGACAATCCCTGTACGGCGCCATCTCTCAACTGACGCTGAACGGGGGCGCCGCGCTCACTGAATCGTTCCTCGCCGCAGTCGATCCCACAAAAGCGAAATACGATGTCGAAGGACGGTTGGGAAGTACGGGTGTAGGGCAGAAACTCGCGAGTTTGACCGGAGGAGTCGCGAAGGCTCAGTCTATCATTGTCGGGTTGCTCTCTTCGGACAAGGCTACGGATTGGCCCGGCGCTTCCGGCGTTCCCCTTCAAAATCAGGTGCGAATCATAGGCGGTCTGTTCGGTTTTCTGCAGTCTCTATCTGCCGCCCTTTTGACCACGAAGACCGCATTGGGCGCGCCGATCACAGGCGAACAGGCGCTGAAAAATCTCATCGATCTGGACGCTTTGATCCTGCAGTTGGGCAGTGTCTTCCAGAAAAACGAGTGGGAGACCGTGAAAGAGGACTTAGCCGTCCTGCGAAAACAGCATCTCGCAAACGGGGCTGTGCCGACCATCCGGCAGATTCCTGTCATCAGAATCTCCACCCTCGAATACGATCAAGTCGCCGCCTTTTTGGCTTGCGTTCTCAAGCTCCCCTTGCCTGTTGCAGACGCAAACTGCCCTGACGACCCTAAAAAAACCCGTGATTGCGAGATGCCGTCTGCTTGTCAGCGGAAAGAAGACTGTCGCGACAAGCGCGTCTTTTTGGATTGCGGACTGGGCTTTTCCATCCTCCGCCCGAAAGACGGACTGGGCTTTTCCATCCTCCGCCCGAAAGACAAGGTATTCGTCCAGAGTGCGTTTCGTGAAAGCGTCGAGCGGAATTTTATGCTGTTCCGAACACGTGCTTAGCGCGGAAACATAGTTGTTGTAAAAAAGAGCCGTCCGAGGCGCGCGTACCGCTTTCTTATGCAGTACGAACCCTCGAACGGCTTCATTCCAGGTAACAGTGGCAAAAGCAGTGATCATAGGACTTCCTGTTAATTCTAGGTCACTATCAGGTATACAGTGACTATCAACAGTTGTCAAGAAAACGAAACTATCAGAGTATGCCGCCTACCGGATTTGAACCAGTGACACGTGGATTTTCAGTCCACTGCTCTACCAACTGAGCTAAGGCGGCGCATTCGCATTTGATATTTAGTATACGATACCGAAGTGCGAATGTCAAGACTTGTTCTCAACTTCTTCCCGTTTGCACGCCGAAACCATAATCTTCGGAATGGGAGTTTTTCAGTTCGAAAACGCTGTTTGAAGAGGCGATAGCGAAACATGCTGCCATGCGCACTCGCCCCTTGTGAAAAAATTCATATTTCGGAAACTAGAAATCCTCTAAAAACATCTTCAAAAGCTCCTTCTCCCTGCTCCTCGCTTCGATCTCCGCGGGCACGTTCCAATAGCCGACGCGAACGAGATAGTACACGTACGTCAATGGAAACGACAACCAACCTCGTCGGAACTGACCGACGTGAACCAACTCATGAAAAATCAGACTCATCTTGTCCAGGTCATCCAAACTGAGAGGGTGACAGGACGGCTTGAGGTAAACGGTGTTCCAGAGCGTGATGCCTCGAATCGTCGGCATAAATCCGGGAACCCATTGAAAAGGAAGTCGTTCGCAAATACGAATTCGCACCCCCGAAAACCCCTGCAGTTCAGGCATTTTCTCCTCAATCCAGACGATCAGGCGCTCCGGAAGGATTTCTTCAAAAGACTTCAACTTACAACTTCCTCCTCAATCAACTCCCGACTTTACCTTTCGTTGAGAGAACCAAAAAAAATTTTACTCCACTCATTCTATCTGATTTTTAGCAAATTTCGACCTATAAGCGATACGGAATAAATGATCGTATCGTTTCCATCCGAGAATGAGGCGACTGCCGGAAACTCCGGCGATGAGGAGTCCGAACTGAACCTGAACAGCTGGGAAGAGTTGGAATCTGAGGAAGAGCCGCGCAGACCTAAAAAGCCGAAGCTAGCTCTTCAGGCGTTGTCGGATAAGTTCGAAGAGGATCGCCCGGGCCTCTTGCCAGTTTCTTTTCTACGCCGAGGAACTGATTGTCGGCGCGGCGACTGTCGTCAAGAGCGGCAAGGAGGCGAGCGTCTTCTGCTGTCAGGCTCACCCCTCGACGGGATACGATCTTCTCGCCGCAAAGCATTACCGACCGCGCGAACTACGCAGCTTCAAAGGTGACGACGTCTATCAACAGGGCAGAACCACTCGGAACATGCGGTCGGATATAGCGACCGCTCAAAAGACGACCAGGGATTGAAAATGATGTTCGGGATGTGGATCAGAAGCGAGTACGAAACTCTGAAGCGTTTGCACGCCGAGGGCGCGGATGTTCCCAACCCCATCGCAATAAATGAAAGTTGCATTCTGATAGAGTATTTCGGGGAGTGAGGGGCAGTCGAGCCGCAACTCTACAACGTCACTCTTTCGCCCACGGAAGCGGGTCCTCTGTTCGAGCGATTTCTCAGAAATTTGGAGATTATGCTGAAGGCAGACCGGGATCACGGCGACCTATCTCCGTACTACATCCTCACTTGGCAGGGAGGTCTGCAGCTCATCGACTTCCCGCAGTCGGTCGATCCCA
>JAYVOT010001039.1:0-11685 GCA_043757795.1 Chthonomonadaceae bacterium
TACCGGACAGGACGTAGAGTCGATGTGGCATTCGATCTCGCATGCGCCATTGTTGAGCGTCGGATTGAATTGCGCGCTAGGTCCGAAGGAGATGCGCCCTTTCATCGAAGAGTTGTCAGGATTGGCGGGCGTCTATGTCAGCGCCTATCCGAACGCAGGATTGCCGGACGAACTCCTGCCGACAGGCTTTCCGGAGACCCCCGAATCCCTTGCGCCTCAATTGCGGGAATGGGCGGAGAACGGTTGGCTGAACATAGTTGGCGGGTGTTGCGGCACGACTCCGCCTCACATCAAGGCGATCGCTGAGGCAGTGAAAGGCTTGAAGCCGAGGAGTATCCCGGAAATCGAGCCGCTGATGAGGCTCTCCGGCACAAAACCGTTTGTCTTGCGAGAGAACACGAACTTCGTCAATATCGGCGAACGAACGAACGTGACAGGCTCGCCAAAATTCGCAAAATTGATCCTTAACGGCGCTTATGAAGAGGCGTTGACGGTCGCTCAACAGCAAGTCGATAACGGGGCGCAGATTATCGACATCAATATGGACGAGGGAATGCTCGATTCCGAAGCGGCGATGACGACCTTCATGAACCTGATTCAAGGCGAGACCAACATCAACGTCGTGCCGATTATGCTCGACAGTTCAAAATGGTCCGTGTTGGAAGCAGGGCTGAAGTGTTGCGTCGGAAAAGGAATCGTCAACTCCATCAGCATGAAAGAGGGCGTAGAAAAGTTCAAGGACCAGGCGAAGCTTGTCCGACGATACGGGGCGGCTGTCATCGTCATGGCGTTCGATGAACAGGGACAAGCCGACACAGCAGCGCGAAAGATAGAAATCTGTCAACGAGCTTATAATATTTTGACGAAAGAGGTAGGTTTCCCGCCGGAAGACATCATTTTTGACCCCAATATCCTGACGGTTGCGACCGGAATCGAAGAGCATAACAACTATGCAGTGGACTTCATCGAAGCGACGAAATGGATCAAAGCGAACCTTCCGGGAGCGAAAGTCTCCGGCGGCGTCAGCAACATCTCATTTTCATTTCGGGGCAACAACGTGGTGCGAGAGGCGATGCACTCCGCCTTTCTCTACCATGCAATACGCGCTGGACTTGACATGGGCATAGTGAACGCCGGACAACTCGCGGTCTACCAGGAAATCCCTAAAGACCTGTTGGAGCTAGTCGAAGACGTTTTGCTGAACCGGAGACCCGACTCTACGGAACGCCTGCTTCAGTTCGCGGACACTGTCAAAGGCGAGAAGGGCAAAGTCATCGTCAAAGACGAGTCCTGGCGTCTGACTTCAGTAGAGGAGCGGCTTTCTCACGCCTTAATTCGCGGAATCACGGACTACATCGAGGCGGACACAGAGGAGGCAAGGCAGAAGTACGCACGTCCTCTTGAAGTGATCGAAGGTCCTCTGATGGCGGGAATGAACGTCGTCGGAGACCTGTTCGGGGCTGGGAAGATGTTCTTGCCGCAAGTAGTCAAATCCGCCCGCGTCATGAAGCGAGCCGTCGCAGTGCTATTGCCCTACATGGAGGAGGAGAAAGCGGCGCGATTGGCGGCGGGGCAGGAGGTGAAGGCGCAAGGTAAAATCGTGGTTGCGACTGTGAAGGGGGACGTTCACGACATCGGCAAAAACATCGTCGGGGTTGTGCTCGCGTGCAACAACTACGAGGTCATCGACCTGGGAGTGATGGTTCACTGCGATAAGATTCTTGAAAAAGCGAGAGAAGTTAATGCGGACATGATCGGGCTGAGCGGCCTCATCACGCCTTCGCTTGAAGAGATGGCGCATGTTGCGCGCGAGATGCAACGCACAGGATTCACAGTGCCGCTGCTGATCGGCGGCGCGACGACTTCGAGGGCGCATACCGCTGTTAAGATCGCTCTGAACTACAAGAGTCCAGTCGTTCATGTGTTGGACGCAAGTCGAGCGGTTGGGGTCGTCAGTTCCCTCATCAGCGACGAGTTGTGTCCCGCTTTCGTTCAAAATCTAGCAGTCGAACAGGAGTCGCTTCGCGAGAAGCATTTCGGACGTCAAAAGGAGCGTGTGCAGGTGTCGCTGGCGGAAGCCCGAAGGCGCAAGACTCCCATCGCCTGGAAGCCGGAAGAGGTCGCGAAACCCGAGTTTACGGGAGTTCGCGTGCTTGAGGACTATCCGCTCTGCGAGCTTGTTCCTTACATCGACTGGTCGCCCTTTTTCCATACCTGGGAGTTGGCGGGGCGCTATCCGGCTATCTTAGAGGACGAGGTAGTCGGAGAGGAAGCGAAGCGAGTGTTCGCGGATGCGCAAGAACTGCTTGCCGAGATCGTCGAGAACAAATCATTCAAGGCGAGCGGAGTCTACGGCTTCTTTCCTGCCAACGCAGTTGGAGACGATATCGAACTCTACACGGATGAGACTCGAAGCGATGTTCTCACGACGCTCCACACGCTTCGTCAGCAAGTCGATAAGGGCGCGGACACGATTAATTATGCGCTTGGCGATTTCGTAGCGCCGAAGGAGACCGGCATTCCGGACTACGTCGGAGCCTTCGCCGTGACCTCCGGGCACGGAATGAAGGAGCTTGTTAAAAAATATCAGGCGGAAAACGACGACTACAATGCGATCATGGTTGAGGCGCTTGCAGACCGATTGGCGGAGGCGTTCGCAGAACGACTGCACAAAATCGCTCGCGACGCCTGGGGATACGGCAGAGAAGAGAGCCTGACGAACGAGGACTTCATCCGAGAGCGATACCGGGGCATTCGTCCTGCGCCCGGTTACCCCGCCTGCCCGGATCACACCGAAAAACAGACGATCTGGAACTTGTTGGAGACGGAGAAGAACGCGGGAATGCTGCTGACGGAGAGCTTTGCGATGTCTCCCGGCAGCTCCGTGAGCGGACTCTATTTTTCGCACCCCGAGTCGCGCTACTTCCCGGTCGGCAAGATCGAAAAAGAACAAGTTGAGGACTACGCGAAACGTAAGGGGATGACTCTAGAGGAAGCGGAGCGCTGGCTCGCTCCGAACTTGAACTACTGAGGGAGATGAGGCGCTGAATCAGTTATTTCGAGTGTTTCGCGGTTCTCCACTCTTGCATTTTCAATGTCTTCCGCTTCGCGCTCAGTCGTCCTTCAATCCGCTTGTGGCAAGGCTCTGCACGATCTGTCGTTGAAACAAAAAGAAGAGCAGAAGAACCGGCAGGATCGAGATCATAGCTCCCGCCATCTGCATATTGTCCTTGTTTGGGAAGCGACCTTGAAGCAAGGCGATCACAAGCGGAAGAGTGTACTTTTTTTCGTCAAGCAAAATGATCAACGGACCGATGAAGCTATTCCAAGAGCCGAGGAAAGTCAGAATACCAAGCGTCGCCAGCAACGGTTTTGAGAGAGGGAGAATAATCGACCAATAGATTCGCCACTCGGAAAAGCCCTCAAGTTTCGCGCACTCAATCAGGCTTTCGGGAATTTTTTCGATGAACTGCCGGGCAAGAAACACGCCGAAAGCTCCCGCCAATCCCGGAACGATAAGCGGAATCCAGGTGTCCAGCCAACCTAAATCGCGGAACAGAAGAAAGCTAGGGACGAGCAATACGGCGCTGGGGATCATCATTGTCGAGAGTAGTCCCGCGAAGATCGGCTCTTTACCGGGGAAGCGATGCTTCGCAAACGCATACCCTGCCAACGTGCAGAAGAACATTCCTCCTGCAGTCAACAGCGCGGAAGTGACGAAGCTATTCCAGGTAGCGCGCAGGACGAGTCCGGCGTCGATCAACTCCTTATAAGGCTGAATCGTGGGATGCGTTACGAATAGGCTGAGCGTCGGCAAAGAGACTTCGCTCAACGGTTTCAAGGAAGTCGTCAACATATAGTAGAACGGCAACGCCATCACGAACGCCCCGACTATTAGAACGGCGTAGGTAAAGATGCGTTCCGAGAGTCGTTGCTTCATCGCATCACGCCCCTTTCCGACGATAGACCGCCATCTGCACGACTGTCAGGCACAAGATCATTGCAAACAGAACATAGGCGATAGCGGCGGACCTCCCCATTTCGAACGTCTCAAATCCCGTGTGATAGATTAGCGGAACCATCGTCAGGGCGGAATCATTGGGTCCGAATCGCGCCGCCGCGTCCCCGCTTTTGCCTGCAAGAGTGTAGATCGTTTCGAACACCTGAAACGCGCCGATGAAGCCCATAATCGTCACGAAGAAAATTTGCGGGCGTAAGCCCGGAACCGCTATATTCCAAAACTGCCGAAGGAGTCCCGCTCCGTCTACTGAAGCCGCTTCGTACAGTTCTGTGGGAATCTGTTGTAGTCCTGCAAGGAAGATGAGGATTGTGAATGCGAGACCGTGCCAGATCGCGAGGAGAACGACGCAGTTCAGGAAGGTATGCTCCGAGGTGAGGAAGGGAATGGGGTCTCGTATGAAACCGAGTTTCAAGAGCGGCGCGTTGAGCCAACCGTTCGCGCCGCTGAGGAAAAGTTGCGAGAAGATGAGAGCGATGGAGACTACGCTTGTGACGAGGGGAGAAAAATAGAGGAAACGCCAGAAACGTTCGCCTTTGAGACCGTTGTTCAAAAGATATGCGAAAACGAGCGAGAGGATGATTCCTGCCGGAAGAGTCGCTGCGGCATAATAGACTGTTCGCCCTATACTGGAACTCAAATCGCCGTTTGTCGCGACGCTTACGTAGTTTTGCGCCCCGACCCAACGCGCTGTCGAGAGCGGCAAGACCGGATGATAATCCGTGAAAGAGAGGAACAGAGCGGTTACCGCCGGAATGAAAACGAAGATCGTTGCGAGCAAAATTGGAGGCGCAATGAAAAGATAGGATGCGAGATGTTTTCGACATTTTGGCAATATCATCACCGTTGCGAACATGCCGATAAGCAAAACTGCAGCGCCTGCCTTCACGCCGTCGAGCACGTTCTTGCGGCGTTCGTACTCCGGCAGCTGCGCGATAATGTTTCCATATCGCTCTCGGTAGTGATTCGATTTCTCTTTCAAGAGCGCCTCCGCTTTCGGGGTAATGGCGGAATACTCTTGTTTCAACTGTTTTGCGACGACCGCCTCCAACTCGAGGCGATCCGGTTCCAACGCTTCCTGCGCGAACTTCCGGACGAGTTGAGAGCGGCTCAGTCCGTTTTTTGTCGCGATCACGTCCATCTTGTCCCGGACGAAAGTCCCCATCTGATCGAGCAAATTAGCTTCCAAACGACTCGCTTCAACGGCGCCCTGCATCCCTTCAGAAGTTGAGAAAGTAGGCATTGCGAGTGCGGCGACGCGGTGCACTCCCCTTTGCGCGCTCAATTCCGGTCGATTCCAGAAGGCGTCCTGATCTGGAGTCCAAACCGAAAGTACGGGTGAAATGGAGAGCGCAGAGTCTTCGCCGCGTTGGGCGTGATCCAGAATCATCTTCTCTTGCGCCTCGGTGGAGTTGAGGTATTTCAGCCACTGAAACGCCGCCGCCTTCTTTTGAGACTTGCGAAAAATAACGTAAGTCGTGCCGCCCATCACGTTGTGCGCGTGTCCGTCGTCCGCTTTCGGCCAGGGAACCGTTTCCCACTTTCCTGCAATCTCCGGGGCTGTCACTGAAATTTGCCCCGCGACTCCGTGCAGATCGAGCATCATCGGAGCGGCTGTCGCGGGATCATCCGAACGAAACATGCCGATGGCGCGAGCGCCGAGGTTTCGCCCGGGAGTATTGTGCATGTGCCAGAGGCGGAGAGCCTGCAAAATTCCCTTTTGATATTGTGAATCATTCCAATTGACGCGGGGTCGCCTGTCAGAGCCGATAGCGAATCGCGGCAGGTCGTAGGGCATCGTGTAGAGGTCGTCCGCCCACTGAGCCTCCGCGGTGAACCCGAAATAGTAGCGATAACCGTTCGCTTCCAGCACGTTGATGACGCGGTTGAGTTCAGACCAGGTTTTCGGGGGCAGGATTTTGAGCTTCCCGAATATATCCGTTCGATAGTAGAGGGCGAGCGTGCTGAGGTCGGAGGGCAAGCCGTAGAGTTTGCCTTCGCTGGAAAACATCTTCAAAACATTGGGGTTGAACTGCGCCTCCAACGGCTCTATCTCGCCCTTGAACTCCGCCCGCAGATCGACTAGTCCTCCTACGCTGCCGTAGTCGAAAGGACCTCCCAAGTTTGTTATGCCGATATCTGGCGGCAACCCTGCCGCCATCGCCGTGAAGTATTTGGTGGCAAAATTCCCCCATCCCAATGGAGTGATGTCCACATCAATTCCGGTCTTCGCTTTGAAATCGACGGCGAGTTTCCGATACATCTCCACATCTTTGACGCTTCCTGTGACCGCCCAGAATCGCAGAGGAGTCTCTGCATATGTCGGTGGAACGCACAGAATGAGCATCAGAAAGATCGTTAATGCCGTCGCCGCGATTTGATTCGCTTCTTTTTTGGAGTGGCTGAAGTTCATGGGTGTAAGTTCACTTCATTGGGGGAGTATTCCTTTTTTCAATACCTTCGCCAAATTGTTAGGCGTGTCACTCCGCGAAGTTTCCAATTCAGATGAGCAAAGCATCCCAGAAGCGATGATTTGCAATTGCCGAAGAGTTGCGGCGGACATAAGGTTTGACAAACAGGGAAAAAAGGGTAGAATGTTTATGAGCTTCCTTGCCTCTCGATGTGATTTTTTGTAAATGACTATTCGAGAAGGAAGACCCTATTTACTTGATTCTTGCCGAATTATTTTTGGCGAAGGTATTCCTTTCTGCGAACTCATGATTTGGAGAAGGCGTTTGGCGTTGATTGGGGTTGGGGGCAAACGGACTGAAGTCCTTTCTTTTCTGCGTACTTTTCAATTCCAGACGTGGTTTTCAACTCAACGTCTCTCTTAACCCAACGTCTTTCTCCACGCTTGTTTGTGCGCCATTTAGTTCAGAGCGTCAGAAGAAACCTGTCGAACTCCTCCAGCGCGCGCACTCCTTTGAGACGCGCTTTTTCACGCTTGTCTCGAATCGGGGGACCAGGAAGTTCCGGCACGACGCCCCAATTCGAGTTCATCGGTGAGAAGTGGTTCGGGTCACTCTCGACCAGATAGCGACAGAGAGAGCCGAGGACGGATTCGGGGCCGGGAACCGCAGGCGGAAGTCCTGTCATACTGCGATGCGCGTTTAATCCGGCGATCATTCCTATCGCCGCCGACTCCAGATAGCCCTCCACTCCGGTCATCTGCCCGGCAAGATAGATTCCCGGATGTTCTTTAAGTTGACAAGTCATATCGAGCAACTTCGGCGCGTTCACATAAGTATTTCTGTGCATCACTCCGTATCGAACGAACTCGGCGTTCTCTAGCCCCGGTATCAGCTTGAGAATTCTTTTCTGCTCGCCCCATTTCAGCCTGGTTTGGAATCCGACCAACCCCCAGAGCGTGCCTTCTTTATTTTCCTGCCGAAGTTGCACCACCGCCCAGGGTCGTCTTCCTGTGCGCGGGTCCATCAAGCCGATAGGTTTCATTGGCCCGTACGAGAGGGTTTTTGGTCCCCTGCGCGCCAACTCCTCTACCGGGACGCACATCTCGAAGAAGACCATCTTTTTCTTCTCGTCCACCTCCTCGAAATCGTGCATCGGCGCGAGTTCCGCCTGCGTCAACGCCTCCCAAAACGCGAGATACTCTTCTTTGGTAAAGGGACAGTTAAGGTAGTCCGCATTCTCCGTCGGAGGAGGCGCACAACCCGCATAGTCGCCTAAGTTCTCATCCGACTCGCTTCCTTCTTGGATTTTGTCACCCCCATTCGGTTCCAGAGCTGCCAATCCAGAGCCTTTCCCTCGACGGGAAGCGCGAAAAACTTTGGAAAGATCAAGGCTGTCATAGGTCAGAGTCGGAGCAACTGCATCATAAAAAGAGAGTGAGTCCCCGCCGGTCAATTTCAATATCTCCGTTGCGAGCGCATCGGAAGTGAGCGGACCCGATGCGATGATTAGAGGTCGATTCGCGGGCAAAACCGTCACTTCTTCTCGAACGAGCTTGATATTCGAGTGGGCTGCCAGAGTTTCCGTCACTTCCCGCGCAAACGGCTCCCGATCCACCGCCAAAGCCTCTCCGGCAGGAACCCGATTTCTCTCCGCAATGGGGATAATAATCGACCCCAAGCGGCGCATTTCTTCTTTGAGAACGCCGCTCGCGTTTGTGAGCAAGTTTGATTTGAAAGAGTTCGAACACACAAGTTCCGCCAAATCCCCGGTTTGATGCACCGGCGATTTTTTCTGAGGCCTCATTTCATAAAGAGTCACCCGACTTCCCCGTTGAGCCGCCGCCCACGCCGCTTCGACCCCGGCAAACCCTCCGCCTATCACAACGATCTCTAGACTCATTCAGCGCTCCAATTGTTTAGAATTATGTTCAATTATTTATACCTGCCTCGAATTTCTTCCTTCACTCTTGACTGCGAACCCTTCCCGATCTTGCCTGAGGCGCGAACGCAATGGATTTCTCTTGAATAGTAAAAAGGAAGTCAGAAGCAAATATAATTCAGGATTATTTTACGATTTCCGAGCAGGCAAAACAGCCTGATTATTATTTTGATTTCAGGGTTTTTAGTCCCTCATATCTCAATTTTGACTTACACAGTCACTATGATACCGTGATTTCACCAGTTGTCGCCAGTCTTTTGATCTAATTTTAACACCGCAAAACGGCAAGAATAAGGGCGTATTAAATTTTACCCAACTTATTATAGTTCATCTTTTTAGCGCACGAGAGAAATCTTCAAGTCATGTCGCAAACCGGAAATACAACCCAAACCTATCGCTACAGTTCGCCCAACTCTCTGCACAGTCGTCACCGAAATGACGAGGAGACTTTGAAGATTCTGGACGAGTATCGGAGGACTAGAAACTACACGTTGCGAGATCAGATCGTGATGCAGTACTCCAATCTTGTCGAGAGCGTTGCCCGGAGATATTCCACCCCGATGGAACCTGCGGAAGACCTGGCTCAAGAGGGATATATTGGGCTAATCTCCGCGATAGAGGGCTACGATGCTACCAAGAAAGTAAAATTTTCTACCTATGCGACTCACTTCATTATCGGACAGATCAAGCACTACCTTCGAGATCGCGGCAAAATCATTAAAGAACCCGCATGGTTGCAAGAACTGAACCAGAGAATTGTTCGCACGACGGAAGCGCTGACTCAGAAACTGCATCGCGCTCCCGACAACATCGAGATCGCTTATGCTCTGGGGATGACCGAGGAGGCTGTCGCTGAGGTCTTTATGACGCGCGAAGTCTTCAAAATCGGTTCTATCGACGGTTCTGCAGACTCGGAAGAAGAGACTCCCGGGGTCGTCGACATTGAGCGGCAAAAAGCGAAAGAGGTCGTGGTTTCGTTCCAACTCACAGTGGAGGATCGAATCGTCCTGCGAAACGCATTGCGGAAATTGAAAGACCTGGAGCAGCGAGTTATCGAGTCCTTCTACTTCGAGCATCTGAGCCAGACTGAAATCGCGCACGGGTTGGGATATTCTTGCAATTACGTTTCGCACCTTCTCAAAACTTCTATTCGCAAAATGAAGAAAATCCTTACCAATGAAGAGCGCAGAGATCCGCAAGTCGCCCTTCATCAAATTCGGAGGTCGTACGAATCCGACGTGGTCGTTCCGATAGAAGCGTTATTCGTTGATCCGTTGACAAGGCTATATACCAGAGCCTACTTTGAAGATCGACTACAGGAAGAGTTGAGTTGGGCGAGCCGAGAGAGCGGTTGCATTTCCGTCATACTTATAAGAATGGAAAATTTTGCCGCCTACAGTCGAGCGCACGGAACAATGAAAGTCGATGATGCAGCATTGGAACTCGTCAAAACAGTCCGCGCTTCAACTCGAAAATCCGATATCCTGACTCGTCACAGCAATGACCTATTCGCTCTTATCCTTCCGTATACAGGTCAAACCGTAACGATCGTTGAGCATCGGCTATCACAGAATCTCAGCACATGGCTTTCAGAGAGACCATTCGTCGCTTCATCAAGCAACCTCGGAGTCTCTATGGGAGGAGCGGTGTATCCTCTTGAAGCGGTAGAATTTGAAAGTCTCATTCAACTCGCTTTAGACCGCATGGCATTCGTCCAAGTAGAAGAAGCGGATGAAGAGAGTCTGCCGTTCGCTGCCTGAGGAAGCCTTGTTTCCTCCAGGTTTCGTCAAATCGGGTAGTCGCAAACCCGCATCCCCAACAAAACCCGTTCGCATCTCCTCCTCTCGCATTTTGTTGCTGACCAAGACGTCAGTAGTCATCTTCAGTCCTACAAATGCAACTACTCACCATTGTGAGAATCTTTTTTCGATTCCCCTCATGTTGGTAAGATATGAACGATTCAAGACCTATCTCAAGAGAAAAACACGACGCGATCAACGGAGCGCCCGTCCGCATGTGACCCTGCGCAAAATCTTCGGCGGAACTCGGTCTGACAAAGGTTCGAGCGCCATGGCAATATTGTCGAGCCTCTTCTCAACATGGACGCGTCGCAATCAAGACCCGCTTGCGAGATGTATCGAGATGATGAGGGGAGCTCAACGATGCTCGGCCACAACGTCAACGCCTGCCTGAGAAAATACTTCCGGAATGGTGAGTAGTTGCAAATAAAATAGTTTAAAAAAACTCAGAAATTTACTTGACAAGCTAGATGAATGCCTGTATAATGAAATTGCAACTCAACTATAGAGAGTGCAAGCAGTCAGGCGAATGCAGGGTACACTCCCTCACTCACTCACTCACTCCCTCACTCCCTCACTCCCTCACTCCCTCCCGCTTTCTATCACGAAAAAGGAAGCCGCGACCTATATCAACCGTGCTGTTTGGTATCGTTCAGGAGATTGAGATGACGACTTCTTCCGATGAAGTAGCCCCTCCGCCCGTCCGCAGGAAAGTTCATACCTGGGTCAACCACGCCCTCTGCATCCTGCTGAGCCTTGTATTCCTCACCGCCGCCATCGCGAAAACCACCGCTTTCCGCGAACTTGAGGCGACGCTAGCCGCCTCGAAACTCGTTCCTGTCTTGCTCACAAGTCAGGCGGGAGTGCTGTTGGTCGTGACGGAATACCTGGTCGCCCTCCTCCTGCTCATTCCCAAAACTCGTCAACCCGCGTTGCAAGCCGCCACAGTCCTCTGTAGCGTCTTCATCGCCTACTCGACCTGGCGCTGGATGCAAGGCATTTCAGTTCCCTGTCACTGTTTCGGCACCCTCTTCAAGCTGGAGCCATGGCAATCTTCAAGCCTAAATCTTGGTATTCTAACGATCAGCGCAAATGTTCGCTCGTAAACCAAGCTTGCTTTTTGTATTGCCACCTCGTACCTGCTAGGTTTGCCTACACTGGAGGTTATTATGAATCGCATTCTCATCTCCCTTTCCCTTTGTGGGATTTTATGTTCGGTGGCTGGAGTAAAACTTATACCGAAATACTCAGCCTTTAGCACAAATGTTGCAAAATCTGGAACCGGTCAGATTTGCGACGATCCCATCACTGCGTGTGATATTTTAATACTATGCACCAATGTTCCAGAAACGGGCGGATCTTACAGTGTTACGCCACTTGGCCCACGATACCAATGTCGAACTGTGCCTTACACAGGCACATGTAAGAGTTCAGACTTGATGAGACTTTTTTTAATGATACTTGCTTGACGTCAGAACCCAATCTCATTTGTCGCTGACCGCTGGCTTAAATGGTCTA
>JAYVOT010001040.1:0-3130 GCA_043757795.1 Chthonomonadaceae bacterium
CTGAACCTGTGGGGAAGGTGGAAAACACGACGATACCTGGTCCCGCCGGGCCGATTCCAGTGCGCATCTACACTCCGAATGGAAATGGTCCTTTTCCCGCGATCGTCTACATTCATGGCGGGGGTTGGGTGATAGCGACCAACGACACTTACGACAGCACTCCTCGCGCGATGGTCAATTTGACCAATGCGACAGTGGTTTCAGTGGAATACCGAAAAGCGCCCGAACATAAATTTCCGGCGGCGCACGAGGATTGCTACGTCGCCTTGCAATACGTCATGAAAAATGCAACGACTATGAACTGCGATCCGACGCGAGTGGCTGTGATGGGCGAAAGCGCCGGAGGAAACATGGCGACCGCTGTCTGCATGATGGCGAGAGATAGAAAGGGAATGATGCCGATCTATCAAGCTTTGATCTACCCTGTCGCTGGCGGAGACTTCGACACCCCTTCTTACAGAAAGAACGCGATGGCAAAACCACTTAATAAGGCGATGATGCAGTGGTTTGTCAAAAATACCATTAGAAGTTCATCCGACCTAAAAAACCCTTATCTTTCAATTCTCAGAGGAAATGTAAAGGGTCTGCCTCCTGCAACGGTTATCACCGATGAAATCGATCCTCTCATGAGCGAAGGCAAAGCGTATGCCGACAAGCTCCATAAGGCGGAAGTGAGAGTGAGGTATAAGAATTACGACGGCGTTACTCATGAGTTTTTCGGAATGGGAGCTGTGTTGGACATTGCCAGAGAAGCGCAGGCCTTCGTAGCCGAAGGGCTGAACTCCGCGTTCGCACAACCGAACTCAAAAGAGTAGCGAGCATCCTAAAAACCAACCGAAATGCGCAACTTATTTTTCCGATTCAAAATACTTTCACAAGTCGTGCGAGCGCACTCTAATTTCCTGATCGATTTGACTGATTGAGGAGTACGTTGACGCAAATGTGGGTGTAGAACCGCAGAATATACCGAATGTGCAGAAAAACGCAAAGAATGAAAAAGACTCTCGACGTAATGCGGAATAGTTCGCTAGCGTAGCAGAGCTTCAAATTCCTGTTCATTTTTCTGCATTGTCAGCATAATCTGCGGTTTTGCCATGCATCGTTTTACACATTGACCCATTTTTATGGGTTCGTCATGAGTTTGTCGCGCGTCTTGAACCCAGCAATTTAACGAGTATCGCAATGTTTGTTCGGGGAATAAAAGACTTGAATTAGCATATATGCTATTATTAAAATCTATTCAGGCGACAAGCAATGATTTCAAAAATGAATTATCGAAAATACCCGCTCCTTATTTCAATTTTGGCAGGATGATTTCAAATTTTACTATCTCCGCAAATCACATATATCGTGCACGAACTAGCGCTTATTGCAATATTTTCTTATCGAAACAATTGTAATTCGGAATTCGGTTACCTCGCATTCCGGTTCACCCTCCCCCAGCCGCTTCGTACTTCTCTATAACTCGAAACGAAATTGGATTTTCCAGAGTGCGGCCATTTAGCGCTCTACTTAAATTTAGTTTAAGAAATAAAGAAATCGATACGGTTAAAAAATATCGACTGACACATTATTTGAGTTAAGACTCCGACAAAAAAGGAACCTCGCTACAGAAAGAACCTTCGTCGGTCTGAACTCGGTTGGAGGCGACTGATTGGAGAGAGTCATGCAAACGAACCAGGAGCTACTGAAATACGCTGCCGAAGCGGCTGGCTTGACTTATATTGAAATCGATTTTGAAAAAGGCGCGGTACGTACAGCGGAGAACTTCTCAACAGTAATGGGTTATGAAATTTCTCGTGAAGAAGCTTTCCGCGTTCCAACAAGTACTCGGTTATTGCTCGATCATGTAGCCTCTCGCGATCAAGAGCGAGTTGAGAACAAGCTAAAACGATTATTGACAGGTTCTTCCATCGGGAAAATCGAATATGAAGTTTTTGGCGACGATCAGGTTGAACGTCTAATAGAAAGCGCCTGGACCATTGAATTAGACGCTGACGGCAAACCTTTGAAAATTTTCGCCGTCCACCTCAACGTTACGGAGCGCAAACTGGCGGATAAAGCGGCAAAATCCAACGAAGAGCTTAGTCGCACTATGTTTGAGAGCAGTTTGGACTGCGTGAAGACATTGGATGGCGCAGGGCGGTTAATCTCCTTGAACAAAAACGGACTTTGCCTCCTAGAGATCGAAGACTTTGCGTCGTGGCGGGGAATGAATTGGTGGGAACTCTGGCCCGAGGCATCTCATGCGCTCTTGCAAGACGCTGTGTCGAAGGCGCAAAGAGGAGAAGTCACACGATTTGAGGCTTTCTGCCCGACTGCAAAAGGAACGTCAAAGTGGTGGGACGTGATCGTAGCTCCCGTTTTGAATGGCGAAGATCTCATAGAACGAATTATTGCCGTCTCTCGCGACATCACCTCGCATAAAAAATCGGAAGAGAACGAACGAGAGAACAATGCACGCTTGAGCCATGCTTCAATTGAGACAGGATTGACCTATGTCGAAGTAGACCTTGAGAACGGGCAGATTCGGACAGGGTCGAACTTTGCTGAAGTCATGGGTTTCTCCGTCCCTTCTGAAGAAAATCTCAATACTGCGGAGGGAATTCAAACGCTTCTAAAGCACATTATGGCGCAAGACCGATCACGCGTAGAGATAGCCCTGCGGGAATTTCTCAACGGTACTTCAGTGGGTAAAATAGAATATCGCGTATTTGGAGATGATAATCTTGAGCGGTGCATCGATAGCATATGGTCAGTTGAGGCAGGGGTTGACGGCAAGCCGCTGAAAGCTTTTGCAACCAACTTCAACATTACTGAGCGCAAACGCGTAGAAGATGAACTAAGGGAGAGCGAGGAACGCTATCGTAATTTGTTCAATTCAATCGATGAAGGTTTCTGCGTTATCGAGATGATCGCAAATGAGAACTCCAACCTCGTGGATTTCCGCTATCTTGAAGTGAATCCTAATTTTGAAAAACTGACCGGCATAAAAGATGCAGTCGGGAAGACTATTCGACAAATTTCTCCCAATATCGAAAATTATTGGGCGGAAATCTACGGAAAAGTCGTGTTAACCGGCGTGCCCATCCGTTTTGTTGATGAAGCCAAGTCATTGGAAAGCCGTTGG
>JAYVOT010001041.1:0-3128 GCA_043757795.1 Chthonomonadaceae bacterium
CCAGTTCATCCTGGTCGACGGATCAACTACGTTGTCCCCTAGTAAAGCGCTGATCGGGATGAAATGCGCATCCGGTATCTCAAGGTCAGTCGAAAAGACTTCAAAATCGCGTTTTATCCGCTCGAAGATCTCTTGATCGTACTCCACTAAATCCATCTTGTTGATGCAGATGACGAGATGGGGAATCCTTAGAAGCGAGGCGATGATTGCATGACGACGCGTCTGTTCGATGACCCCCTTTCGAGCATCGACCAAAATTATCGCCAGGTTCGCCGTGGACGCCCCTGTGACCATATTTCGCGTGTACTGAATGTGTCCCGGCGTGTCTGCAATTATGAACTTGCGCTTGGGAGTGGCGAAGTAACGGTAGGCGACATCAATCGTTATTCCCTGCTCTCGCTCTGCACGCAAACCGTCCGTCAATAGAGCGAGATTAACGTTCTCTTCGCCTCGAGTCTCTGAGGAGAGACGAATAGCCTCGTATTGATCTTCGAAAATAGATTTGCTGTCGTAAAGCAGACGCCCGATCAGAGTGCTTTTGCCGTCGTCCACGCTGCCTGCCGTCGTGAAGCGCAACAACTCCATATCTAGGTATCCTGCGGTGGAGAAATCTGTTGAAGTGTCGTTGTCAATCATGAAATATGCATTCTCAAATCAGAAATACCCCTCTTTTTTTCGATCTTCCATCGCCGCTTCAGAGCGTTTGTCGTCCGCACGATTTCCGCGCTCCGTAGTTCGCACTGCAGCGACTTCCAAAATGATCTCTTCCATACTGAGCGCAGGCGAAAGAATCGCACCCGTGTTCGTCATATCTCCGATAGTTCTGAAGCGCACGGTACGAGTTGACGGCAGTTCGGTAGGTCTAAGCGGTAGAAAATCCGAATTTGACAGTAGGACTCCGTCTCTTTCGATGCACTCTCGCTTGTGAGAGAAATAGAGCGAAGGCAGTTCCACTCCCTCCATATAGAGGTATTGCCAGACGTCCATCTCCGTCCAATTGCTTATCGGGAAGACGCGAAAGTGCTCTCCAACGTGCTTCTTGCCGTTGAAAATATTCCATAGCTCAGGTCTTTGGTTTTTAGGATCCCACTGCCCGAAGTCGTCTCTATGTGAGAAAAAACGCTCCTTAGCTCTCGCCTTTTCCTCGTCTCGTCTTCCGCCGCCAATAGCTGCGTCGAGCTTCAATTCAGCGATAGCGTCTAATAGCGTGACTGTCTGAAGGACGTTGCGACTCGCGTTGTAGCCGCGTTCTTCCTGAACTCGACCTTTATCGATGGAGTCCTGTACATAACGAACGATGAGCTTCGCCCCTAGTTTTTCAACCCATGAATCCCTGTATGAGATAGTCTCCGGAAAGTTGTGACCTGTGTCAATATGAAGAAGCGGAAAAGGAATGCGAGCCGGATAGAAAGCTTTCTTAGACAGGTAGCTCAGTACTATCGAGTCTTTACCGCCTGAAAAAAGCAGCGCCGGTCGCTCGAACTGCGCCGCAACTTCCCGGAGGGCGTAGATCGACTCAGACTCAAGCTCTTTGAGATGTTTCAATCGATTCAATATCATTATATTTTCAGGTGTCAGACGGCAACAAATTTGGGAAGGGAAGGCTCTTAAGAACCTCGCTA
Source organism: Chthonomonadaceae bacterium (assembly GCA_043757795.1). GTDB lineage: Bacteria > Armatimonadota > Chthonomonadetes > Chthonomonadales > Chthonomonadaceae > JAYVOT01. The sequence continues at coordinate 1,623 of JAYVOT010001041.1, forward strand.
CACGGCTTCAGAGTTGCGTCCTACGGGCGCGGCCACCGCCAAAAGCGATTCTTGTCCCCAGGATGGCTAGTGCAAAGCGCCTTTCAACTGGGTGTTTCAGCGCCCAGAGACGGAACGTCATTCAAACTGGGAATTTATTTCCCTACTCTCGAAAATCGCCATTGAGCAGGGCGCCGCAACGCCCCACGTACAATTAGTCGCCTTATTCAGCTTCCGCCGGGGCATGGGCGCGAGCGGGAGGAGGAGTCCAGGTTGGATCGTCTTGGGCGAGCAGTTCCAACCCCAAGTATTCGCCCAACTCATCGTTGGAGTGCGTATCGATAAACTCGCCGAAGGAGTTTGCAGAGGCTTTCTCCCGTCGATAAGCTCGCAATAGATTCTCAAGGGCGTATTTGACTTTCGTCGCAGGAACTTTTCGGGAGATCGGGCGGACGAATTTTGCATTCGCGCCCAGCCGCCCGCCGAGACAAACGTCGTACGCCTCAACTTGAGTGCCGTCATTCAAGCGAGCCATACAGCCTTGAAGTCCGATATCGCCGATATGGTGTTGTCCGCAAGAGTTTGGGCATCCGTTTAAGTGAATGCGGATGGTCTCTTCCCACAGAAGCTCGCCTTCAAGATGCGCTACGATCTCAGCAAGGCGCGCTTTCGTCTCGGTAAGAGCAAGATTGCAAAACTCATTTCCGGTGCAGGAGACCGCTCCTTTGTGAAATTCCGAGACTTCCCATACGTATCCGGCATCTCGAATGGCGCTTTTCGCTTCTTCGAGCTTAGATTCGTCAATATTGGGGAAAACGAAATTCTGTTGATTGGTGGTGCGAATGTCGCCGCCGCAGAATTTGTCCGCTATGTCGGCGGCGGCGAAGAGTTTTTCAGTCGTTAGCCTGCCTGTAATAACGGAGACTCCGATCCAATATTTGCCCACTCCTTTTTGAGGATGCAAGCCCAGGTGGTCCTGTTGAACCGTAGTCGGTTCCGCCCAGAGGATTGCGGGTTCGGGAGTCCATCCGAGAGTCTCAATGAGAACTTCTCGAAATTTCTCAGCGCCCCAGTCGGCAACGAGGAACTTCAGACGCGTGTGATTGCGACGAACTCGATAGCCGTAGTCTCGGAATATCGCGGTGACCGCTTTGCAAATATCAAGAACCTGTTCCGGTTTCACAAAAACATCGAGGCGTTGGGCGAAGTGCGGCTGAGTGCTAAGCCCTCCCCCAACTCGCACATGAAACCCGATCTCTTCTTTTCCGCCGACGACTCGCTTTACCGCCTGAATGCCAAGATCGTTGATTTCCGGTTGATTACAGTGAATCGGGCACCCGGAGATGGAAATTTTATACTTTCGAGGCAGATCTGAAAACTCTTTATTATGATTGAAATAGTTCGCGACATCCATGACGATCTGTCTCGTGTCATACATTTCATTCGGGTCAATCCCGGCAACCGGACATCCGCAGATATTGCGAGTAATGTCTCCGCACGCGCCCACTGTCTCCAATCCGTCTCTCT
>JAYVOT010001042.1:0-3118 GCA_043757795.1 Chthonomonadaceae bacterium
CCCCGCCTCATCCACGCTGAATTCCGACCGGACAAGCCCCTGTTTGTCTTTCAAAATCAGTCCTGATTGTCCCTCAGAGGCAGTACCTAAAGTTGCAAGCACTTGCCCTTTTGAATCAATGATTTCAAGGCTTCGTACTCTTAGCGGATCATTTCGGTGCATGTAGAACCATGCTCCTGCAATAAAAGCTGCGGAGACCGCCAGGACAAGCGTTCTAGCTTGCCATCTAATGGCGGAGTTTGTGTTCAATGAAGCTGATTTGATCTCTTTGGACTGCTCTGAAACGCCTTGCATGGTTCTCTCCTTCACCTCGTTGGCTCTGTGAATTTCAAGATTCACCTCTACTCAATTATGATTCTCTTCCATGGAACCTGGCTTACCCGAAGCAATTTGAATATCGTTCGTTCTTGCGAGCGACAATCTTGTTAGTATCGTCAGTTTCAAGTTGAATGTGCAGGTCAATAGCGGAAGAACTTGAGCCTGATGTTGACAAATCGCCTTGAAAAAACGTATACTTCAGTCCGGCTTAAAGAGACGAACTCTTCAAAAATACGCAATTATTTTCAAGAAAAAATTATACGCAAATCGTTTGTCGAAATTCTATTAGGAAAATTCGGCACTCGCAAGGGAATGAGACGCCCAATATGGCGATACTAGGATTTGAATTTGAGGAGATTGAGAGAATTATCGCTCTCCTGGAAACAAGCGGGTTGGAAGAGATTTTCTGGGAAGAGGGAGATCGATCAATAAGGGTCAGCGCACCTATGGTCGCCAATTCCCTTCCCGCTCCCTTGATGCAAGCCGCCGGAATGCCGACCGCTCCCAACCGAGCGCGCCTGGCGCCGCACCCTCCTCAAAAAGCGATTGAAGCGACTAAAACGCCTCAAGTTGAAGAGTCGGGAGTGGCTCTAGTCTCTCCTATGGTAGGAGTCTTTTATCGTTCGGGCAAGCCGGGCGACCCGCCTCTTGTTGAGATCGGTCACGCCATTGTAAAAGGACAAGTAGTGGGGATCCTGGAGGCGATGAAGATTTTCTCCGAAGTTGAAGCCGAATACGGCGGGGTCGTGTCGTCCTGCCCGGCAAAAGACGGGCAACTGGTTCAAGCGGGAACCCCCTTGATTATATTGAAGCGGTAGTGAAACTGAGGAGCGAGAAGTTGACGAGTTGGAATAAAGAACGAATTGAGATCGGCATTTTGGGATTGGGAGTTGTCGGATGCGGAACCGTGGAGTTGCTGCAAAACAATCGCAAAGAGATAGAACGGAAGATCGGAATCCCTTTCAACATCAAACGAATCGCAGTTCGAGACCTGAATAAAAAACGCCCGGTAAATGTTGATCGTTCTCTTCTCACCACCAACGCCTATGAAATATTGGATGATCCCGACATCGATATCGTCTGCGAATTGATCGGCGGACTCGATCCGGCTAAGAGCTTCGCACTTCGCGCCCTCGAAAACGGCAAGCACGTCGTGACCGCCAACAAAGAGATGATCGCTAAAGAGGGTCATGATCTTATGGAATTAGCATCCGCCAAAAGCCTCGATTTTCAGTTCGAAGGGAGTGTGGCGGGCGGCATACCCATTATCCAACCCATGAAAAACGCCCTTTCCGGCAATCAGATCAACGAAGTCATGGGGATCATCAACGGAACGACGAACTACATTTTGACCAAAATGGCGAAAGATCATGCCGATTTCGATTCCGTATTGGCGGAGGCTCAAGCTCATGGATACGCGGAAGTAGACCCTACGAATGACATTGAAGGCTTCGACGCTCAGTATAAAATAGCGATACTCAGCTCTATCGCTTTTACAAGCCGTGTCCATGTCAATGAAGTCTATGTGGAAGGAATCACTGGCGCCTCCAAAGCGGATTTCATTTGGGCGGAAGAGCTTGGCTACGTGATAAAGCTTGTCGGAATCGCACGGAGGGTGGGTGAAAACGGAATGCAGGTTCGGGTTCACCCGACCTTGCTTCCTAAAAGCCACCCGCTCGCCTCCACAAACGACGTCTATAATGCGATCCTGATCAGAGGCGACTCAGTCGGAGATGTGATGTTCTACGGGCGCGGCGCGGGAAGCGGACCCACTGGAAGCGCTGTCGTCGGAGATATCATGGATGTCTGCCGGAATTTGAAATTCGGATCAACGGGGCGAATCGCTTGTACTTGTTTCGAGAATAAGACGATGTTGCCGTTTGAAGAGGTCAACACGCGCCACTACCTACGTATGAGAGTTGAGGACAAACCGAGGGTATTGGCGGCTATAGCGAGCGTTCTGGGTGAGCACGACATTTCAATTGAGACGGTGGTTCAGAAAGCGACTCTGGACGACAAGGCGGAGATCGTGTGGGTGACGCATCACGCCCTCTGCAAAAATGTCGCAGCCGCGATCAATCGAATTGAAGCTTTGCAGGTAGTTCAGGAAGTTTCAAACTGGTTGATCGTGGAATGAACTTCCGTTTTCGTATTTCGTACTCCTGGGATAGGTCGGCAGATCTGAAAACGGATGATTCGTTCAAGGATGTTTCCGAGATTCTTCTATTAGTTCCGGAGTATAACCTTCCCATTCCCAGGGAGTAACCGTGTCTCCCAAAATTGTTTCCAGCAATGGACGAAAGGCAAGTTCTCCATTGTCGCTATTTGTGAGCAGAATCATACCCTTCCGGCTATTTTTAAAGAATATCATCTAGTTCTGCGCTCCGTCTCCGTGTCCTTCTTTGAAAAAAGCCGGTCCAAACTTAGTTTTGGTCAGAAACCCCCAACCCAAATCATATGCCAACCCGACTTTCCGAGCTTCAACTCCGTCGATTTTGTCCTCCTTGGATGAAAACTGATGAATTGAAGCGGTACTTAGAATGATGGATGTATTCATGTTTATCCAACTTCATGTTGCACGGTGTCAAGCTAAGAGTTACTGTAAGGACGCGCAACAAATTAAAAATTTGAGAAGGCTCTTCCGACAACATGAGGTGAAACCATTCATTCCGGCGATCATATTGCGTTGTCTAAAGGATTCGAGGTAAGAGTTCAGACTTGATGAGACTTTTTTTAATGATACTTGCTTGACGTCAGAACCCAATCTCATTTGTCGCTGACCGCTGGCTTAAATGGTCTA
>JAYVOT010001043.1:0-11612 GCA_043757795.1 Chthonomonadaceae bacterium
CTCATGTCCGAAGGACATACGGCGCGAAGCGCCACCGAGACCGTGACTTTAGTCATGGGATTCAAAAGCGCTCTCGAAAAAATCCTTTGGTCGTCAGGACTGCGTAACATCAGTTGCTAAGTCAAGACTGCGACGGACCCTCTATGAGATCAACCTTCAAAGCCTATGATACGACCGACGGATGGTATTTGCAGTTTCGGTTCAGAACCATTCAAGCATGGAAAATTCCATACCGAGTTTTCTTGAACGGAGGATTGGGAACGATGCCTTATGCGCTCTTGTCTGATGACGCTCAGGATCAACTGCCGCAAATTGTAAGCGAAATCAAACGGAGAATCGAAACGGAGACGGATGTTGCAAGAGGCGAGGAACTCTGGGCTTCAATGTATCTGTTGATGGGATTGAAATTATCTTCCGCAGTCACCGACACCCTTATGAAAGGAGTATTTGGAATGGAAAACTCTACCACTTATCAGGCAATTATCGCAGAGGGCGAACTGCGAGGAGAAGCGAAAGGAGAAGCAAAAGGAGAAGCGACGGCTCTTCAAGGATCAATTCTGCGCATAGGAACGAAATTGATTGGGAAACCCGATCTTAGCGTGCAAAGGAAGATTAAATCAATTTTCAGCCCGCAAATCTTAGCGGACATGGAAGAAGTTGCGCTTGAAGCGAAATCATGGGACGAGATCGTTGCAAAGATCCCAATTCAATCTCCAAATTCGAGGAAGCTCACGACTAAGGCAACAAGCAGGAACTAACGCTCCGATTTTTTGCATCGAATGAGTTGCAGAGATGTCTGAATCTGAAGTAGCAATTCCTGCGGGTTGCCTAAAACCAATTTGAGTTAACTTCAGAAGGATATTTTCCACTACGGCAGTTTAGTAAAATGTGGTATCATATCAAAGATTGTGAAATAATGCACAACCACTCGCGCGCACTCCCGTAGGAGAACAGGCAGATGGCAATATCAGAACTTGTACGCCCCCAAATTAACTTAACCGGCATTGACGACATAGCGGATAAAGTCTATGAAGGCAAGAGACTCTCATTCGACGATGGAGTGAGACTCTTTCATCATCATAATCTGCCTGAACTTGGAGCGCTTGCCGATCATGTGCGGAGACAATTACACCCCGATACCAATGATTTAGTCACCTACGTTGTTGGACGCAATGTTAACTATACAAATGTATGCTGGGTGAGATGCAAGTTTTGCGCTTTCTATCGCGTTCCCGGTCATGTAGAAGGCTACACGCTCTCGAAAGAACAGATTTTCGATAAAGTTCAGCAGATGGTTGATCGCGGCGGCATTGAAATCTTGATGCAGGGCGGATTAAATCCTAAGTTGAAGATCGAGTGGTACGAAGACCTTCTACGATCAATCAAAGACAAATTCGGCAAGTACGGAATTATTTTGCATGCCTTTTCGCCTGCGGAACTAATCTACATCGCCAATATCAGCAAATTATCGCTGGCGGAGATGTTCGAGCGACTCAAAACTGCAGGACTGGACAGCGTTCCCGGCGGTGGAGCTGAGATATTGACTGATAGGGTGCGACAGACGATCTCTCCATACAAAGACACTGCCGAAGAGTGGCTGGACTGCATGAGGGAAGCGCACAAAGCCGGACTGCGATCCACTGTCACCATGATGTACGGCTCAGCGGACACGCTTGAAGACAGGGTTGAGCATCTTGTCAAAGCAAGAGAGTTGCAAGATGAAACGGGAGGCTTCACAGCTTTCATACCCTGGTCGTTCCAACCCGACGGAACCGAATTGGACTATGACAGAGCCTCTGCATTCGACTATTTGAGAACTGTGGCGGTTGCCCGATTAATGCTGGACAACATCCCGCACATGCAAGCAAGCTGGGTGACGCAAGGACCTAAAGTCGCGCAGATCGCTCTGGGATACGGCTTGAATGATTTCGGCAGCACGATGATGGAAGAGAATGTAGTCTCCGCCGCAGGTTGCGCCTTCACCATGCCCATTGAAGAGATGGAAAGATTGATTGCGGAAGCTGGCTACCAACCGATGCGAAGGACGACGCAGTATAGGTTGCTTCCGCTCGGCGTCCCGGAAGGCTCGCCGTTGCTCTCGATATGAAAACGCAATTATATCGACAAAAGGAACTTTAGTCAGTACGGAAACGTCTCCAGAATGAGTACGCGTCAGAAAATGCCAAAATATTCATTTTGATAAGAATTGTTTTCAAGATCGGAAGCGATAGTTGATCTTTCGACTTTTTTTCGATTTGCCGACGTATAGGAAATGGAGATCCGATGATAAGCAAATTAGGCGTGGTCAACGCAAATGCAATTAGACTGACAATGCTCGTATTGCTCTGCTTTACGACTGCGTCGAATTCGTACGCGCAACCCGACCCGCACATCGAAGTCCGTCCCTCCCCGCTTTCCGAACCTACTGAGATTCCTTTTCATCTTCTCAACCCGAAAATTCCTAGAATCATCGTTTATCTTAGTATCAACGACTCAAAAAAACTCCCATTTTTAGTTGACACCGGCTTCAATGGCTCCCTGCTTCTCTCCAAAACTATCTCAAAACGGGTGGAAGAAGTTCAAGAGTCTGATTCCGCCATTACTGTAAAAAAGAACTCCGAGCGAACTGTAGTCCTGAGTACGGTTGATCTCCCCGCTGTTAGTTCAAGCGCTCCGCTCACACTGAGAAATCTTCCGGTTCTCCTCTCTGATTGGGAACCAGGGCGCGATAAGAAACCCAAGATATCAGGTTTAATAGGACTATCAATATTTCATTTCGGAGTGATCACGGTCAATTTCGATAAGCAAGTGATGACCTTGAGCGAGGGCGTTCCCGCCTGGGGGAAGTATGCTGAAGCGGAGCCATGCGTTCTAAAAATGGAAGACGGACTGATATACGCAAAAATAAGAGTTGGAGATAGAAAGATTTGGGCGCTTTTGGATACAGGCAGCGAAATTTCGACGCTTCCAAGCGAGCTTGCCGAGGAGTTCGGGGAGATTACGGACGTTAAAGTTCGATTGGATACGGTCGAAGGCAATCTGTCTGCTGCGCTCTATCGCGTTTCAGGAATTACCCTTGGCGATCAGACCCTACCCCCTATCAACGCCGCCGCTTTTCCATCCGCGCTCCCGACTATCGGATTGGACATCCTATCGAGATACAACTTTTCTCTAGACATCGCTAATCTTCGCCTCTATCTTGTTCCAAGACGTTCGCGAGAACTTAAAGCTAATCCAGCCGTCCCCGCAAAAAGGACGAAGACGAGGACTGCGGTAGAAAGACACGGAGCGTCCAAACCGCCAATTTTTGCCAGGAACGTCTGGTAATAATTATACGGAGTGAATGACAATAGAACGGTAGCGGCGAGCGTTAAGCGCCAGGAGAGGGTTCGATTGGATTTATTCAATAAGCCGAAGTCGAGCAAAGCCCAGAGGATTAAGGGGATAATGGCAAGATCGTAATTTCTGTGATAGAAGATTAAAAGTCCTGTTGAAAGGGCGGTAGCAAGAGCGAGGGGCGACAGCTCTCTTTCGCAAATTGGCTTATTCCTACTTCTGAAAGCGAGAAAAAGAGTAAAGATAACTGCCAGAGTGAGAACTAGGTTCAAACTTTCGACTAGAGAACGATGATCTCCAATAGTCAGAAAAATCAATCTTTTCGCGTGAATGAGCGTGTTGGGCATCCAGGTCGCGTTTCGACTAATCGCATCGTATGAGCTTCCAGGTCGGTTCTCTCTTGCGACTGCCGAGAGAAAATCGGTACACGTTTTGAGTACTCCAAAAGGAGCGGCGAAGATCAGATTTGCTATTGCGAACGTCCCCGCCGCCGCGCCTGCCGTTCTCCACTTTCGTTGTAGCGCCAGAATCCCGAGTACGGGCAAGGTGATCGTAAACTTAGACAAAGCAATCCCGATGAAAGCTCCGCCGATCAGTTGCAAAACGCTTCGAATGCGCTCTCTTTTTTTCTTGATAGCTTCCTGCTGATTTGAATCGTTTGGAACAAGCTCCCCTCCCCTTTCAAACTCCTTCCCAAGACTTAAAGCAAGCATACTGACAGATAGACAAGCGGCAATTAAAAGAGTCGACTGACCAAGCGCGATGACGGCGGCGACTGCAGGCAAAGTGAGCACGTAAGCGGAGAAGAGCAGTCGAGCCTCTAAGCTCCATCGTTTTGAGACTATCCGCATGAGGGATATGAGTGCGACTGCGAGCGCAAGGAGATTCAACACGTCAATAGAGCGATAGCCGAATCGGGGGGGCATGAGGGAGGCTGAAAGATAGAGCAACGCCATAGAGGGGGGCGTTACAAACCCGGACATCGTCGTTCCAGGGTCAATACCTAGAGGTCTTCCGTCCGCTTGCCATGCCCGTTTCATGGCGTCCCAAGAATAAGCGTCTTGTCCGGAAAGAAAAAAGCGTGGGGCGTAATAAAAGATGCCATGATCGCGCCACCCGTCCATCAGTAGAACGCTATGAATGAGAGCTGCAGAAGCCCAGATTAGAACTGACGCGCAAATAACTGCGCTATATCTCCTAAAAATCTTTTTTTGAGCGTTCGACACTCTTATCGCCTTCCTGAACGCACGCGATTCGGATCGATTTCCTTTCAAATTCCATTTTTTCTGACAGTCAGCCGTATTTCAGAACAAGCTAGGAAAAGTTCGAAGCGCAATTGGGATATGGCTTATACATTCGCTACGATGAATACGGCAACCTCTTCAGGAGTCCGAACACGGTGTTTCAAAAGCAGGACGTCACTGCAGTTTAGTCTGCACCCCCTGATTAGTTGGCTTCTTCTTTGGGAGTGAACTCCTTTACGGAGACGATCATTAGCGCGGCGCAGATACTGATTGCGGTCACTGCGGCGATAACAGTCCAGGCCATCCAAACAGGAATGGTTTGCGGCGCCAACGCCTGTGAGAACAAAGCGCCTGCTCCCTTCGTATCGCTTTCCGCATCGAGATGGGGCGCCAGAGCGTGCAAATAGGACATCAGGGAGAGCTTTTGCCAGTCCCCCGGAAGCAATGGCAACCATGTCTCCAATCCGAAGGAGTAGAGCAACCCGACTAGCAATGGCCTCCCCACTCCAACCGCTAGAAAGAGACAGATACCGCTGTAGGCGAAGGAACCGACCAAAAGAATTCTCAAATCCTGCCAGAGTTTAGAGTGAGCCGCCTGCGCAGGTCCCAAAAGAATGAGCGCCGCCAGTATGTCGGCAATCCAGACAGTCAGAGTCGAGACGGAGACCGCTGCTAGAAACTTCGCTAAAAGGATTCGCCAACGCGGAAGCGGACGCGTGAGGAGGTAGGGGATGGTCTTCTGCTCCATCTCTTGCTGCATCAACCCTGTAGTGAAGATGACGGCGGGCAGAATCAGAACCATCCCGAAGATCATCGTTGACGAGATCATCGCGTAGGTCTGCGCCGGGTCGATGTCGGAGCCTTTCAACTTTGATTTCGCCACAAGCGAAATCAAGACTACCAGACCGATCAGCAGACCGGCAGCCGCCAGTTTTCCGGGCCGAAGCAAGTCGCGAAGAGTATTGCGAAATAGATAAAAGTCGCTCATTGTGTCAAGTACCTGAAGACCGACTCGAGATTGTTGTCAGGCGAGTCAAAGTCATGAATAGTGAAGTTATGCTCCAATGCGATGTCTGCGAATTGAGAGTAGAATAGCTCTGGCGAGGGCGTTTCAATCTCTACTTTTTGAGGGTCTTTCGCATCCAGTTTTGCGCTCAAAACATACGGGAGAGAGAGTAGAGTACGAGCGACCTCGCGAGCCTGCGGGCTGACGATTGCGATCTTATGCGGGTGCTTGTCGATGAGGCTACGAATTTGCCAGACGTCCCCTTGTGCCTGTACCCGGCCCTTGTGCAGTAAAAGAATACTGGAAGTCATTTGCTCGACTTCGTATAATATGTGGCTTGAAACGACCACGCATTTCCCCTGAGCCGACAGCGATTGCAAGAGCGCATTGATATCCCGTCGTGCGACAGGATCCAATCCGTTCAAAGGCTCATCGAGAATTAAGATCTGAGGTTCGTGTACGATTCCCTGAGCGATCTTGATGCGCTGACGCATTCCCTTCGAGTACCCGCCGATTTTCCGGTCGCAATTGGGGGTCATCCCGACTTGCTCAATCACGTCTTTCACTCTCTGTGCGACCCCTTTCCCTGGCAGACCGGCAAGGTAGGCGCACATCGTCACGAAATCCCGTCCGGTCATTTCCTCGTAACTTGACTCTGATTCCGGACAGTATCCAAGTTTACGGAAAACGTTCGGGTTTGCGAAGGGCGCTTCTCCAAGAGCTTTCACCCATCCTGTACTGGGTCTGAGTTGCCCCGTGATCAGCTTCATCATCGTCGATTTCCCAGCCCCGTTAGGACCTAGAAGAGCAGTGATTCCAACAGGAAAGACGCAAGTGACATCGTTCAAACCGATTACTTGTCCATACCATCGAGACGTTCTGTAGAGTTCTATCATCCTCGTATCACCTCCACGGCATTGATTTTCGACCGCGCGGCAACGATCCCTCCGACAACCAGAATGATTGCAAGGATAAACAGCGGCATGAACATAGGCGGGTTTGAGATCTCCATCGGGGAACCTCTTTTGAGCGCGAAGCGAGCTATGACGACGTGCAGATTGTTCTGTTGAATCCCGTTGATGACGCCTCTCAAGCAGAAGTGCGAATAGAGGTTTCTCATGACTTCATTGTCGCGATAGAGAATTCGACTGACAATACCTGCCACGACTCCCGATACAAGGTAGAAACTTGTGTAGATAGCGCCAACGATTCGAGGCGATTTCGACCAGGCTGAGAAACCGACTATCAGGCTAGAGTGAATCGTTGCCGGTATCAAAATTCCCAACAACAGCCTCGGGCCGAGCCAGGGTTCGCTGGTAAAAAATCCGCCGTCCCGATAACTGAAAGCGCAGAACAAGTAGAGAAAAAAGACGGGAACGAATAGACAGACAAGGAGAGTTAAAAAAATGCTTAGCCACTTCCCGAATAGATAATCCGCCTTTCCGATCGGTTTTTGCCAGATAGACGAGCAGGGCGTTTGAACGATTGTCCGCAGATATGGAACCCGCCCCCACTGCAACGGCGATCAGGACCGTAATCAGAGCGTTGAAATCGCCGCACATGGCGGACCAGAAGATGTCGGCGTATTTCTGCCCCTCCGGTTCTCCCATGAAGTTCGGGAAATTCGGAGCGAAATTCGACGTGAAATAGAGTTGAGCCGCCGCAACCATAAACCGAAGAGTAGGCAGTCCAAGCAAGACATAGAGCAAAGGTTGGCTGAAGGTCTGCTTCAAACCGGATTGCGCCACGACCCACCAACGCAAATAGCGAGTTTTCAGAGGTCCCGAATAGCTTCTGTAACTCAAATCCGAAATAGGACTTCCCAAGTTCGCCGCTTGCCCGGCTTCCGGCAAAGGCGGCGTCTCTGGAAAAGCGGGAATATTTTCAGTACTCATAGAGTGCGATTTTCTCCTAATGATATGCATTCCGGATACTTCAAGCGCCCTGCAAGAAAAAACCAATATAAGCGAGACTACGCATTAGAGGGACGAGATGTATTGCATTCTCGCTAATCGTCACGATAGGTAGAGATTTTTCGATGTAGCGCCCTCGGAAGTAAGCCCTTCGGGCGATAATTCAACCCGCAACTTTGGAATCGTCACATCGGGCAGAGCCGTTTTTCAAATGCGCCATCGGCTAAAGAGTTTTGGACAATGCTACGCCCGACTTTAAAATTTTACTCTACGGGTCAGGTTTTCGTTGTCTCGGGAATCTAGGAGGCAAGAACTCGACGAAGGCGAGTTCTGTATCTCTTGCGAAGAACTTTCAGAGCGCAACGCCGTCGAAACCTGGACTTTTGTCCGGAGATTTAGAAAAAGCATGCGTTTTGCAGATGCGAGATGATCCAGGCGATTATCTTGTGCGAAGCGTAAAAGGCTGAACACTAACCAGACTTGGACTTCGATACGGAGATTCTAAAAAATCGCCTGGCATTCCAACTTCATTTCTAACCGCTTCGTTTGTTCGTTCCCTCGGAAAAATCCTTCTTTCTCATCGCGCTAATTCCGCTCAGAGCGATAGCGACAGAGAGGAGACTAACAATCAAAAGAACAGAGACAATCGAAATCCATATCCCGTAGGGTCCTAAACCGGATGTAATCAATAGCACAGAAGAGATGCTAATCACCCAAATCAATGGAAAAATACTAAAATAGAAGATTATCGCCCAAATCCAGCCAGCCTGCGCCATAGAAAGCCGAGGAAATACCGAAGCGACCGCGGTGATGACCAGATTCATCGTGAGGTAAAATATCACGAAAGAGCTGGTTAGAATCGCCCACAAAATCACTGCTCCAAAACCCAAAAAAGGAATAAAGCAGACGCTGAGCAGGAGCGTCCACAAATAGAGCGAGATCAACAAGGCGCAAGAGGGAACCAACGCGCCCGCTACTTTTCCGAAGAGTATCTCTCCGTTCTTCATGGGAGTTGTCAGAAGAAAACTTAAAGTCGATTTTTGCGTTTCCGGAAAAAAAAGGTTTGTAGTGGAAAACGAAAAAGCGAAAGTTAGTACGCCTGCAAGCAAATGCCAGAGGATGAGTATTCCAGCCATTGTAGCGGCTAAGGCGGAATTATTGCCGAGAAAAGAGCTTAAACCGCCTCCCATCGCCTGTGAAAAGGGAGAGATATAAGGATGAAATAGGCAGAGAGTGAGTCCGACGATCATCACCCAGGAAACAATAATCGTTGCCGCCTCCCACTTTCCTCGCAGTTTCGTTCGCAGCTCTTTTGCGATGATTGCGTTGTCAAATCGCTTCTGGATCATTTTTACTGCGGAAACGACAACGGGAGTGTCTTGTTTGTTCGTGACGTCGTTTTTGAACGCTGCCGAATCTGCAAAAGCCTCCAAGCCGATGACAGTCGGATCGAGTATGACGGCATGTTCCCCGGCTTGTTTGATCTGAGATGCGCGAGGAAGAAGAAGGCACCCAAGCAAAGACAAAGCTCCCCCGATAATTGCGCCGGCTAAAGCCCACTGAGTCCAGACTGGGGAATTAGGCAGAAACCGGTTGAAATTCGTCCAATTTGGAGCAATCAGATGAAGCATTCCTGATAGAGGACTCAAAACCTCGATTTTTTGAAGCGCGGGCAACGCTGTCAATAGCGACTTTGTTTGAGACGAGGAGGCAGCCCAGGTTAAAAATGCCTGCGAAGACTGCAATAAGGCGCTCATAACGATTAGCGTCAGAACCACAAGACGCACCCATACGGACCCCATTCCAAGTAGTCGGGATACGCCGAAAGAGAGGATTGAACCTGTGATCCCGATCATGAGAATGGCGAAAAGCGGGCTTGAAAGGTTGACGTTTCCATGAAGCAGGTGCGGAAACGGGTCTGTTCTCGATAGGATGCAACAGATGAAATAGAGTGCGATCGCAGAGATGAATGGCAAGATTATGTAAAGCAAGGATGAGGTGAGTGAAGAGCGGCGCACGATAGGATTTTCCGCTTTCATCACGGGCGAGTTAAGCCAGACACCAAGATTTCCAGCTCTTATTCCGCCTAATATCCCATAGATCAGAAAGAGGCTACATCCGAACCCTGCAATTCCGGGAGCGCCTCCTACCGCTTTCACAGACACGAACGAGAAAGCTCCATCCCACACTCCCCACTTCCAAAGATATCCCAATAGGACGATCAAGCGCACGAAATTGAGAATCGCCTCCATTCGCTTTCGAGGGAGGTAGGTAGTCAGTTTTGCAAGCTCCCGATAGCTACCCACGCTGAGATATTCGCTTGTGCGCACAATCTGACAATATTTGCTCAAAAAGAAAAGCGGCGCGAAGAAAAAAATCGGCATCACATTGAAGCCGAACCAATCTATGGGGGACACAAGCAAGCGAGCAGCCATGAGGGGCCAGGAGATGAAAGAAGAGGTCAGCAGGCTGATGACCGATTCCGGCAGATATCTTTCCATGCCTTCATACATCCCTCCCATTCCTTTGCGAGATAATATCGCATACATAAAGGAGAATAGCGGGATGAGGAAAACGATGGCAAGTCCCCCGCCGGACGTGTTTGTTGAACTTCTTGCCTGCTTCGTAATTTGACCTGTATTTCCGATCGATTGCTCTTTTTTTGTCGGAGTCACGATGGCAAGATTTTCACTCAGAGCGGGTCGATTCCAAAACGGGACGGAGAAAGCGTTTGCTGCGAAAACGACATAGAGCATCACGAGATCAAGCCAACTGAGGCCGTCAATTCCTACGCAGAACACGTATATCGGAAGAAAAAAAACAGCCATTCTCATTCCGACAAGCCAGGGATAAGCAGTCAATTGAACTATAAGCTGAAAATTGGACGAAGGCAATGTCAACAAGCTGCTTAACGTGTTTTGATTGGCTTCCGATGTCAAGAGTCGTGTGGTGTGTTTCTGTGCGGCTCCCGCGATGAAAAAAATCTGGATCCCGCTGACCAAAATGCAGAGAGCGGTACCCAGATCGCCGCCGAGAAACCAGGGGATGTGGTGCAAATATTGCTGTGCCAGCGTCAACAGGTAGAACCCTAATCCGCCCGTCCAAAGAAGAGCGCCGCACATCCAACTGAATGAGATGAGTGGTTGCCAACGTTTTCGATCTCGCCGAGCTTCCCTCAATACGAAAGGGTTGTCGTTCCAGGTCTGAGGATCTGTCAAAACTTCGCGGTGTTCGGATGAAAGGAACATTCTGTCAGACTCTCCCAG
The DNA here is from genome assembly GCA_043757795.1 of Chthonomonadaceae bacterium. Classification (GTDB taxonomy): domain Bacteria; phylum Armatimonadota; class Chthonomonadetes; order Chthonomonadales; family Chthonomonadaceae; genus JAYVOT01. Next base: position 10,766 of record JAYVOT010001043.1, read on the forward strand.
ACCCTCGACTGTTGGACTTGCAACGCTTCAGCGGTAAAATTCAACAAAACTCAGACTTTTTCCTGCTTAACGGATTATTTTTGAGGCTTGACTTCAAGTCCGGCAGCTCTCCTCAACTCGGCAAGGTCTCGCTCCATCGATTTAATGGCGATTCCATAGCCTGCAAAATCTCCCACTTTCAGTTTTTGTTGTGCCGCAGAGTATTCTACTCCCGCTTTTTGTATCAGGTTTCGTATATTTTGCGGAACGGCGGACTGTGCGACAGGCTTGTTCGACGAGTTAGATGCCACTGTCGCAGGCGTCCCCTCATCGACAGCGTTTCCGCCGCCGGGAAACATTTCCGCCAACGCTTTTTCAAGGGTTTCTCCCATCGCCACCCGATCTCCGTAAGCCAATACGACTTTTTCCAGTTTCGGCAATCCCGTAGCTCCGCTCGTCGATTCGACATACAGCGGCGCGATGTAGAGTAGAGAGTTTTGAACCGGAATTACTAGCAGGTTTCCAAAATTGGCGTTAGAACCTGCAAGGCGCAAAGGAGTCAGTTGCGGAGAGATCACAGGGTCGTTGTTGATGTAAGCGATTACCTGCGAGGGACCATTGACGGAGACTTGTTGCGGGAACCTGTAGAGCACAAGTTGCCCGTAGTTGTCGCCGTCGCAGCGGGCGCACATCCAGCCGAGGATATTTTGCTTTTCGCGTTTGATCGGCGCAAGCGGAGACATCAGCAAGAACTCCTCTTGCGTTTTCTTGCTCTTTAAATCAATGCTGTTCGTTATGGTCGTCGCCAGCGACCCCTCGCCCGGCAGCTTCATAATCACGTAGTACGGATCCATCTGCTGATCGGCGA
>JAYVOT010001044.1:0-11611 GCA_043757795.1 Chthonomonadaceae bacterium
TCCGCACCTTGAGTATCGTGTGCGAAGCACACACGGCGGAACGCCACTAAGACCGTGACTTTAGTCATGGGACTCTCGTCATGACGCTCTGTCGTTTGCGTAACATGAGTTATTCAGAATTCTAGCTCAAAACATAAACGACTGTTATGTTCATACTATAAATCACACGGCCCCCTGGCGCTGAGACGCCGCCCCAATTCCGGGGAAGAGTTTTGGAGTCGGGAGTCTCGTTGCCTGCAACATGCATTGGTGCGGGCGTGATACGTAAATCTTACAGGAAACTGACTCTTTCCCCCAAATTTGGGACAACGCGGAGCGCAGGGGGCGTGGTTGCGAATTGGGGGCAACGCGGAACGTCGGGGCTTAACTAGCGCAAGACTCTAATTTCTCAAAGCTTCAGAAATCGACAAATATTGCATTTAAGGTTGACGCGAGGTTCCTCGACCTGTGCATAATAACATTAGAAAAACGCCATCCCGTTGAAAATAGACCAAACTATGACGCAAAACTCAAAACTAAAAACTCAAAACAACAGGTCTTCCTCCGTCGTCGCAGTCGATTTGGGAGCCGCTCAGGTTCGAGTCGTGGAGGTTGAACTGAGCGGGGGCGCGGCACGAGTCGTCAAACGAGCAGCAGTCAATTTGCCTCCGAGTATTTGGAATCATCTGGAGACGAGCCGAGAGGTTCTCTCTACCGCTATTCGGGAGGCTCTCTCTAATGCGGGGATTACGGGCAAGTCCGTAATCGCTTGTTTGCCCAGGCACCTTGTCACGGCTCGTTTCGCACGATTGCCTCACGCCGCCCCGGAGCAGTTGCGCGGAATGATCGAATTTGAAGCGCAACAGCATATTTTGTTTCCATTGGAAGAAGTTATTCTTGATTACAAGTTGCTTGATGAGACGAGAGTCTTGCTTACTCCCGGAGCCGAAGATCTGCAACCCGTCCTTCTTGCAGCTGCAAGGAAGTCTCTGGTTGCTGAGGTCATGGCGGCTTTTGAAAAGGCGGGAGTCACATTAGAGCAACTTTCCGTCTCTTCGCTCGCTCTTTCAGAAAACATAAGCGACGCTCTCGAACCGACTGCGCTCATCTCAGTGAATTTCGGCTCCGTCGATGTGGTAGTAGTAGGTAGCGGCGAGTTGCTCTTCTCACGCTCTTCCATAGTAGATGTCAACGGAGTTGCTCGCGAAGTGGGCGCTCAACGGCTTTCAGAGGAGATCACTCGCTCCTTCACTGCATACCAAAATGAATTCCGACTGAAATCGTTGAGTCGCGTTCTCATCTGCGGCGCGGCGACAACGCGACCGGAAGGGGATTGGATCGAGCATTCTTTGACGGACACCCTCGAAATGGGAGTGGAAAGGTTGCAGACAGGGGCGATTTTTGCCGGAGATCCTGAACTCAGAGGATACGCCACCGTCGTAGGACTCTCACTTCAAGCAGGATCCGGCGGAATCGCAGGCGTCAACCTCGTCCCGAATGAACGCGCTGAGAAACGCGCCTCTCAACGGAAACAGTCCAAGCAGGCTCTCCTTCTTGTGGCCGCTCTGGGGCTTGTCGGGGTTCTAGGATACTTCTACTACAACTGGACGACGACGCAAGATCGAGATCAAAAACAGACTGTCGCAGCAAACAGCGACCTGATCGCCGCACTGAAACATCAGGCGGAAGTGAAGAAGATATACGACAAGAGCGACGCATTGGAAAGCGCCGTCAAAACGGGACTTGACAGGATTCACCCTTCAGTGGATATTCTGGCGGCTCTTGATCAGGCCATGCCGAAATCTTCTGAAATCTGGTTGACTCAACTTGGTTACGAGAGCGGCGGGATTCTTGCGGTCAGAGGCGAATCGAAAACATCTTCCTCGGTCACTCAACTTATAGTCAATCTGCAAAAGTCCGGCTCATTCAAAGAAGTTCGATTGGGTTCGTTGGGCGATGTGGAGGACAACTCTCCTGCGGCGCGAAACTCGGCGGACAGCAACTCAAATGCAACGACTTCCAATGTGCAAGCCTCAAACTCAGCTCCCGCGCCCAACTCCGCGACAGCCGGAAGTGTGACCCCGCTTCCTGGAATGCCGAACATGCCCGGAGGAACGCAGGTTGCCGGAGCGAGTCCCTCTCCTGGTATGACAATGCCGCCGGGTATGAATCTTCCACCCGGCGTCACGCTTCCGCCGGGTATGAATCTTCCTCCCGGCGTCACGCTTCCGCCGAAAATGGTCGTGCCGCAAGCAGTCGCGCCGCCTGGGGCGATGAAACTGAATTCGAACGAAAGATCAACCGTAGATAGAACAGCAAATAGCGGTAGGCAATCCGGCGAGACGCCTAAAAAGGCTCCGATAGCTCCACGAGCCACGCTCACTCGTTTCGTGATCAACTGCAAACTCAAAAAAGACGGCGTTCTGGTCGTGAGCGGAGGCGAAGAATTGAAAGCGGGGGATGCCGCAAAAGCGACGAAATCGACTGTGAAAAGAAGAGTCGTAGCGGCTAAAACCGACGCGACGAACGACACGGGGGACGAAAATGCAGATGGGCAGTAAGAAAACTTGGTTCTACATACTCGCGGCTCTGCTTGTAGGCGTTGCTGCGATTTGGTCGATGTCGCCCTCTTCAACTCCGAAAGGCGCCGCGAAACTCCTTTCGCTTCAAGAGGCATTGGCCAAAACCGCCGTTGCTCGCCAGTCTACTAAGAAAATGGAGGACGACTCCAAAGAGATCGGTCCGCGTGTCGAAAAGCTGGTCTACAAAGAGTCGGCGGAAGAGCTGACTCCAATGATTATCGAAGAATTGCAGAAGATCGCCGACAAGAGCGGCGTTCACATCCGGGAAATCAAGCCCCTCAAAGCGAAGCTGATTGCCGATGGAACTGGAACCCGAGTGCCTATCGAAGTGCGATTTCGATCCAACTTTCAGCCGAACGTCGTTCAATTCCTCTATGAAGTCGAAGATCCCTCCGGCAAGATGGTCGTAGACAAAATCAATATCACCTCCGCCGACTCCAAATTCAAGACGGTTGAAGTCTCGGCGCAAATCACCGTATTCACGAAATCGACCGTTGGAACTTCCAACGGAGATGCAGGAGACACTGGCGATGTACGAATCAATAGAGGATAAAGACGCTAAGTCGGATCAAAAAAAGCTACGCATGCACTCGGATGCAACAAAGAAGCCTGATAGGAACAACAATAAATTGAGAATTGCCGGAGCGTCGATAACAGCGCTTGCCGTAGGATCAATTGGCGCGCTTTCCTTTTCGCTATTCGCAAATAGAGCGCAGGGAAGACCGGCGGACGCCCGAGACGATAAGAAAATTTCCGTCAAAGGGAAACCTAAAACCTCCGTTTCAGACAAGACCGTGAAAAATCGCAGCAAGGATGGGGCGGATATTGTCGAAAACGCCGGGTCGCGCCGATCGCTTGATTTTTACGCCAAAGGCGTACGCGGAACGTTGTTCAGCGCCCCTCAACCGCCTCCGATCGCAAAGCCCAGAGCGGTCGTCGTCAAGCCTGTGCCTCCGCCGCCGAGAATCATCGTACCGGAAGTGAAGCCTGTCGAGGTCAATCCATTCGCGGATTGGTCGTATACTGGAACAGTCACTGTCGGCGAAACGAAAATGGCGCTGATAGAGAATTCGAAAACCAGAGAGGGACGCTATTTGAAACAGGGCGAAGAGTTTCAAGGGGCGCAAGTTTCTCAAGTGACTGATCAGATGGTGACGATGACAGCTGGAACGAAGCCTTATCTGCTGGCAAAATCCGACAATATCAATATCGTTCCGCTCGACAAAAGCGCTCCTTATCTTAGCGGCGGCGCACAACCCGGTCAGCCCGTTCCCCCGCCGCCCGGCGGCGCGTCAACTCCGCAAGGAGTCCTGACAACGCCCGGGGTTTCAGTCGCTTTGCCGAACGGAACCGTGCTGATTGGCAATCGCGCCACTCGATACAACACGCGAATGAATCGCAAGTTCAGGTAGGTGCAGGCGGTCGCAGATTCACAAGGACATTAAAAATGCAAATGAAAATACAGCAAAATTCACGCCGATTCTCCAATCCGTTCACTTCAAAAACTGGCAGGGGGATTGTCGTTGCAGGGACTCTTGGATTTATCGGTTGTATCGGTCTTTCGCTTTTCGCTATTAAGGCGTTGGGGCGACCGGCGGATTTCAGAGATGCGATGAAATTGACGGGAAAGGGAAAACCAAAGCCCTCCAATCCCAGCTCGCCCGCAAAAAATCGCGGTTCGGAGGGGAAGGACATCGTAGAGAATGCCGGATCAAGACACTCGCTTGAGTTTTACACGAAAGGCGTCCGTGAATCGATGTTCAGCGCGCCTCAGCCTCCGCCTCCGGAAAAGCCGAAACCGATTCCCGCCGTGCCGCCGCCTCCGCCGCCTAAGATCGTCGTGCCTGTAATCGTACCGGTAGAAATTAACCCGTTTGCAGACTGGGTTTACACTGGAACTGTGACTATAGGCGAGATGAAAATGGCATTAATTGAAAACTCGAAGACGCGTGAGGGACATTATCTGAAGTTGGGAGAGATGTTTCAAGGGGCGCAAGTGTCGCAAGTGACTGACCAGATGGTGTCGTTCATGGCAGGTCCCAAGCCCTACCTGCTTGCAAAATCCGACAACTTCAATCTCGTTCCCCTTGACCGAAACGCGGGAGCGCCGATCACCCCGACGGGACAACCAGGGCAACCTGCATCGCCCCCGCCGACAAACGCGCCTCCTATGCTCAATACTGGTATACCGGTTGGAATGCCGATGGGAATGAATTTCGGAGGCGGAGCGCCCCCGCCGGAAATTATTCAGATGATGAAAGCGAGAGCGATGCAAGCTCAGTTGCCGGCTGGTGCAATTATGAGCGAAGAGTGATCTTGAAATAACTTGATTGTCTAACAGGCGACTTGATTTAGAGAGCGTTCAAGTCCGAGCCGCTCCCAATTTTGGCGAAAACAACTCGAGCTAGATTACCAATTCGTAAGAGCATGAAAACGCTCATTTCAACGCATTTTTAGCACAGCATTACAACGTACGTATTCAACTTGGAGAAGCCATTGAAAACTCAAAAAGAGATAATTTCCGGATTGCGTTCGAGACGGAGCGTGAACGCTTCCATTGGAGTCACTTTGCTAGCGCTGGGATTGGCTGGAGCTCCGTTGAAAGCGGTCGCACAAGACGACGCGGTCTCCTCCGCAGCATCGCAAGAAGCGAAGGCGAAGGCGGCAAATGCGGAAGCGGTAAAATCAAAGGCGGCAACCAGCGCGCAAGAGAAGAAAAATAGTGCGTCCTCCCAAGCCGCTCCGGCGCAAAATTCCGCAAAGCCCGATCAAAAACCTCTCAAAAAACAGCCTAAATCGGAACCTGGCAAAGCAGCCCCCGTTCAAACGCCTCCAAAGGGCGGAACCGCGCCAGTTCCGCCGAAAAATGGCGGAACCAAACAGCCGCCGATCCTCAACCTGCCTCCCGGCGGCATCGTTATCACGCCAGGACCGCCCGGCGGACGTAGCATTCCAGGCTTCCCGGCGCCTCCCGGCGGGGCGGAGGGATCCGGAGTCATCGCCAAAGGCACGAAGTTCACCTTCGATTTCAAAGGTTCGGAGATCATTAACGTCTTGAAGCTGTTCTCGATGATGTCCGGCAAGACTATCGTCACTGACCCGGGACTCTCCGGCAATGTCACTATCATCAATCCGAAGCAAGTGACGTTGGACGACGCTTTCAAAATTCTTCAATCCGTCTTGATCGTCCGGGGCTATACCGCCCTCGAAAACGGAGACGTTCTGCAGATCTTGCCCTTTGATAAAGCCAAAAGCGCCGCCACCATCGTCAGCCCGGACCCCGACCCCGCCATGCTAGATCCTAAAAATCAGGTGATGACGCAGGTCATCCCTCTTGACAACGGAGACGCCGAGGCGATGGCGAAAGACCTTTTGCCGCTCATCAGCCCCTCTGCAAGCCTCATCGGAAGTTCGGGGACGAACTCGCTTATCCTGACGGACACCGCTAGCAACGTCAGAAGAATCATCGAACTTGTGAGCGCGCTTGATAAGGCGTCGAACAGAACTCCGCTGAAAATTTATCCTCTGAGACATGCTGTTGCAACGAGCGTCGCGACGACGATCAACGACCTGTATAAACAGATCACTTCGCGAGGAAAAGGAGGGGCGCCCCCGCAACCCGGACAACCGAACTTCGGGCAACCCGGTCAGCCTGCGCCTGCGGGCGGAGCGCGTCCTGCCGTCGTCGCCGTGGCGGACGTCAACACCAACTCCGTCATAGTGGTCGCCTCCGAAGAGAATCAGGATCAAATTGCAAGCAAGATCATCAAGCGTTTGGATGACGACGAAGCCGCTATTCTGACGACTGAAGTCATCAAACTCAAGTTCGCGAACTGCGTGGATGTCGCAAATCTTGTAAACAACGTCCTCTCCAACATGTATGGAACTCCGGCGGCTAGCTCCGGCGGGGGAGGGGGGCGATCATTCGGCGGCTTCAATCCCTTCGGGTTCGGGGGTGGCGGAGGCGGAGGCGACGCCTCGGCTACCACTACAAGCACGGATCCTTTTGGAAAAGTGATCGCGGATCAACACACGAACAACTTATTCGTTACGGCGAACCCGGAGCGAATGATTAAGATTAAGGATTTGATCGCGAAGATCGACGTGGATGTGCCGGTTGAGACGACTACTTTCGTGGTACCGTTGAAAAACGCACAGGCGTCGGATGTCGCATACGCCTTGAGCCAGGCTTTCAGCACAAACAACAACAATAATGGCGGTTACACCAACTATAACATTTTCGGAGGAGGCGGAAACAGCGGCAGCAACGGCAGGCAACGACAACCGATTCAGCGCAGGCAGGGGGCGAGCACTCCCTTCGGAACCGGTAGATCCATAAGGAGATCGACGCCTCCCCCGCCAAACTCGCCCGACCCGAACGCACAGGGAGACGATCCCAACAGCGCCTCAGGAGGTTCCGCAATCCCGCAAGGAATTGCAGGGGTAATGACGAATCAAGGCTTCGTTCCGTTGGACACGCAAGACAGCGGCATCTCGGCGCAGCAGGCGGAAGGCGCGAACGGAGACAGAACCCGACAATACTATTTTGGCGGGTATGGCGGCGGAGGCAGAGGCAGCGTCGGGCAGAGCAATGGTCCTCAATATGGGCGCGGCTCCACCGGAACCTACTCGAATCTACTGCGTCTTCAAAATAACGTCTTCGTAAACGCATCTCCGGATGGAGAAAGTCTGATCATTACCACCACGCCGGACAACTTTCCCGTGCTGAAGGCTCTCATCCAACAGTTGGATATCGTGCCGAGGCAAGTGATGGTAGAGGTGATCATTGCGGAGGTCTCCCTCGACACTGATCAAAAGTTCGGGTTCAACATCTCCGGAATGCTGAATCGAATTTTCAGTTCCGCTACGAATGTGCAAGGGCAAATCTCTAATCCTGCCGCAGGATTCACATCGAACACGCTCATAGATCAGACGGCAAGCGGCGCTCAAGCTGTTATCAGCGGAGCGAATTACACCTCCATTCTTCAAGCGCTTTCTACGGACAATAAGGTGAAAGTGCTCTCTACGCCCAGAGTTTTCGCCTCCAACAATCAGCAGGCGGTCTTCGAGAGCGTCGTGAACATACCGTTCATCAATGGACAGACGAGCAACGGCTTTATCAGCACGAGCGTCAGCAATCAGGTGGACTACATCAAGATCGGTTTGACTATGAACGTCACTCCGCGTATCACTCGAGAAGGCAAAGTGACGATGGACATCGAACAGGAGGCGAGCGACCTGATCGGGTTCGACAACCTGGGAACGGGACAATCTGCGATACGCGCCCCTCGTTACAATGATCGATATGCGAACACTTCAGTCACGATTCAAGACGGACAAACAGTGGTCATCGGCGGAATATTGCGGGACAACGAGACGCTGACAACCTCCAAAACTCCGATCCTCGGTGATTTGCCGTTTTTGGGACAGTTCTTCCGGTCTCGTGAGAAATCGCGCAGCAAAACGGAACTCATGATCTTCATGACGCCGCACATCGTCGAAACGGACGCGCAGGCGCGCGATATGACCAAAAAAACGGCAGTCTCGGTCGTCAATCAGATTCCCAACCTCTCGCAACAACAACCCAACCTCAAGCTGACTCCCAAAAAAGATATGGAAGAGAAGCTGTTGCAAGAGAAGATGTCTGAAAAGATGATGAAAGACAAAAAAGAAGAGGTGAAGAAACCTTAGCGTGAACGTACGCTTCCGGAACCCCCGACGTGTTTTCGGCTGTTGGGGGCGATGACAAGTTCGCTTTTGAAGTTTGCAAAGACAAATGGTTCTTAAGAGGATTGAAGCTTCGAAATGAAAGTGGCTGGACGTTTGTGCGAAACCGGCGAGTTGGCGACTTTGACGCTTGAGAATGGCAAAATCTTAAGCGTTTCGCCTGGGATCGAAACGGATTCCGTCGGGGGCGAGAACATATGGCTTTCGCCGGGTTTCATTGACCTCCAAGTCAACGGCTACGCTGGAATCGACTTTAATCTTGAAGCGTGGGGAGACTCTGACGAAGTTTATTTCGACCCTGAGGCGCTGATAGAAAAATTAGCCGCCTCAGGGACAGCGCTAGTTTGCCCGACGATCACAACGAACAGTCGCGACCTCATCGTCTCCGCTTTTAGCCGAATTGCAGCGCTTTTGGAGAGTTCCGCGGGGTTGTCCTATGCAGTTCCGGGATTTCATTTGGAAGGTCCCTATCTTTCATCCGAAGAAGGAGCGAGAGGGGCGCATCCGAAGGAACATATTCGGGAGCCGGATTGGGATGAGTTTCAACTGTTTCAAGAGGCGGCAGGCGGACGGATTAAGATCTGTACGCTCGCCCCGGAGGTTCCCGGTGCGCTGAGGTTTATTGAGAGATTGGCGGATGCCGGAGTCGTGCCCGCACTCGGGCACACGAATGCCGGAGCTGAAACGATTCGTGACGCCGTGTCGGCAGGAGCGAAGCTGTCGACGCATCTTGGGAATGGAGCGAAGTCCGTACTCCCGCGACATCCGAACTTCATTTGGGAGCAACTTGCGAGCGATAGGCTATGCGCCTCCGTAATCGCAGACGGTTTCCATCTCCCTGATTGCGTCTTGAAAGTCTTCTCTCGTGCAAAAACCTCGGAAAGAATTCTGCTTGTCAGCGATGCTGTCGCTCTGGGAGGTCTTCCGCCGGGACAATATGCCGGAGGGCGGTATGAAGTTCTCGATACCGGTAAGATCGTCACTGCCGGGACTCCCTATCTGGCAGGCGCAGGACTTCTCCTCGACGCTTGCATCCCCAACATGCTGAGGGCGACCGAAATGTCTCTCACAGAGGTCATAAGAAGCGTCACTTCAACTCCTGCCGCCCTCCTCGGACTACATTGCTCGAAAGGTCAACTCAAAGTCGGTTATGATGCGGACTTGACACTTTTTGAACTGACTGAAAATGCGCCCCTAAATATAGTCAACACGATTCGCAACGGCGAGATCGTCTACTCCTCTCATCAATAGTCCGCTTTCAATACCGTAATCCTCAAGATTTCGCACGCTCAAATCTCGCCCTTTCACGAAAGGGCGCGTCAGGCGCCTTCCCTGCGAGTATAATCACGTTTCATTTCAAAGTATGAACATAGTCAGAAATGCCGTTCAGGACGAACTGAACTGCGAGAGCAGCTAGCACGATTCCCAAAACACGCGTGACGATGTGCATCTTTCCCTCCCCCATTTTCGCCAAAATCCGATTTCCGAACGAAAGAATGAGCCATGAGATGCCGAATGTCAACGTAACGACTCCGAAGAGAATTCCAAGACGAGGCGGACTTCCGCTTGCGTGGTCGGAGAGCAAGAGAACTGTGGCAATAGTTCCTGGACCGGCAAGAAGCGGAATTGCTAGGGGGAATATTGCGACATCCCCTTCAGTTTGAGACTTCTCGCTCGCTTCCGGTCCCTGCAAGCCTGGGCGACTTCCGAGGAGCATGGGGAGGGCAGTGGCAAAGAGTAGTATTCCGCCGCTTATGGAAAATGCGTAGATCGAAACGCCGAGGTAGGAGAGCACGAAACGCCCTGCGCAGAGAAAAAAAAGGACGACAGCGAGCGCGACTATAACCGCCCTGCTCTGGGTTTTCCTTCGTTGAAGCGGGTTCATATTTTGAGTCAGGGCGTGAAAGAGCGGAACAACTCCGATGGGGTCGATGACGACGAAAAGCGTCACGAAAGAAGTCAATCCAAACTGGGTCAGTTCATAAGTCATTTCGTCTCTTCTCAGCGATTAGTTGCAATCCGTTCGCAGTTGCAACATTTCAAAGCCGCAGCTGTCGAGGGCATTCCTCATACAAAAAAATTATAGCGCCTTGTTAGGAATCGTCACGAAAAACGAGCTCTTTGAAACAGCGCCTTTGACGGTAAGCGCTTCGGGAGAGATATGGAAAAAACGGGCTCGTAGGGATCAACCCGATTGGGTTGCACCGCTTTTCAAATGCGCCATCAAGGGAAGTGTTTGGGCAACTCCATGCCATACCATAAAACTTGACGCAACTAGATATGATTTTGAGAACCTGGGCAACTCGCAAAACCTACCGTTCGGGAGTCTTCTACGTTTTGTATCTCGAAAGCTCGAAAAATGAGTGAATGAATTTTTGAGTTCGCACTGGCAGTCTTATCAAGATTAAAAGACGTGAGTCGAGTCTACTTCAATCCATGCAATAATCATCGCCCAGCGAAAGAAACAGACGGATTGAGTGCATCTAGACGGAATTCCGGAGAAACCTGCTAAAGCGGAATCGCAAAAAAGAGCGCCATCCGAACTGAAAAAATAGGCGATTGAATCATTGTTGCGATATCAAACCTATTCGATTTTTTCTGAAGATACACGAACATTATATTATTTTTGAAGAAACTCAAATATTCCACGCTCCAGAAAACTCAACTTCTTGCCACAATGATTGTTGCCGGTATTTCTTGTTTGATCCCTATTCAAACACGCTTGATTTACAAAAGGTAATTACATTGACTCAAAACGCAAATCAAACAGTCAGATGCGCACTTAAAACCATTTCCGGAATGTTTCTTTTTATTTTTCTCTTCGCTGCGCACGCAAATGCCGTCTCGCTAGCGGTATGGAATTTCAATGATGCCGGAGTATCCGGAACAAACTCCCCTGCCAACACTACCGCTCTTTTCAGCGCGGATAAAGGCAATGGATTTATGTCCTCGAACTTTGCCGCAGCGAATATTACGGACTTCTCCGGAACTGTGAACAACGCCGACGGTAGCGATCCCGCCGGAGTGGCGCTTGCTCTGGAAGGAGGGACAAGCCTTTTGAACAATGGCGCCAGTCTCACTTTCACTTCCAATACAGCAGGCTTTTCCAGCATTATAGTTTCTTTCGCGATCCAGAGAACCCCGACAGGTTTCACCACCGATCAGTTTCAATACTCGACGAACGGTACGATCTTTGTCAACTTCAACGCTCCATTCATACCTTCCAGCAACTTTGCAATTGCAGGCGGCGTACAAACATTTGATCTTTCCGCGATAACGGGTGTGAACAACAACTCCCTTAGCGCTTTCAGGATTATTTTCAA
>JAYVOT010001045.1:0-11585 GCA_043757795.1 Chthonomonadaceae bacterium
CAAACCCGTCATTCCGTTGCGTTCAAGTTTGTCGATTACCACGTCGCGGTAGCGAGCCGCTTCTTTCTCCCAATCGAACTCTTCCGTAAGATAGGGGCAATGGACTAAAACGTAGAGCGCGGTGCAACCTTCCGGCGCGACGGAGGGATCGGTGACGCTAGGAACCGCAAGATAACAAGTCGGGTCTTCGTGTGGAACTTTGCGCTCATATAGGTCTTTGAACTCCTCATCGCTATTGGCTGAAAAGTAAAAGTCGTGATGCTTCAAATGATCCCAGGTTCTATTGCACCCGAGATAGAGTACGATTCCTGAGCACGCGGGTTCCAACTGCTTGTCGCGTTTTTTCAGATAGCTTTTCGCCTCCGGGGCCGTGATCATCGTCTCAAGCGTTCGCACGATGTCGGAGTTCGCGACAATCAGGTCGAAGCTCTCAGTCGTTCCGTCCTGCAGAGTCACGCCGGTCGCTTTCCCCCCCGTTGTGATTATCTTCTTGATAGGTGCGTCATAGCGTATATCCACGCTGAACTCTATGCAGAGAGACGTAAGGGCGCGTGAGATACCTCCCGTTCCGCCCATCGGATACCAGCATCCCAGCGCGATTTGAACCCAGGGGATCAAACACAGAATAGCTGGAGCGACAAAGGGAGACGAACCGACATATTGCACGAAATGCTCGAACATCTGGTTGAGCCGAGGGTCTTTGATGTGTTTATGGATGGCTTGATGAATCGTCAGATGCGGGTCCATGCTCATCGCCATCTGCAACGACTGTATTCCGGTGGGAGTGGCTTTCATCAGGTCGAGGATGCTGCCGTAGGACTTCCAGAAGAACCACTCGTCGGAGATGTCGTACATTCTTTTACAATAGTCTAGAAATTTTCGGTAGCTCTCTTCTTCTCCCGGCGCAACTCGCTTGATCTCCGCAAGCATCGCTTCCTTCCGTGCAAAAAGGTCAATACTGCTGCCGTCTGCGAAGAATGAACGCCACTGCGGGTCGAGATCGACTAATTCAAGGTAGTCCTCCATTTTCTTGCCGACATCGCTGAAAAGACGTTCCAAAACATCCGGCTTCGTGATTATGGTAGGTCCCATGTCGAAATAGTAACCTTCGCTCTCCCACACGTTCATTTTGCCGCCAAGATGAGAGTTCTTTTCAAAAAGAGTCACTTGATGTCCTGCGTGCGCCAGTCGAATCGCCGACGCGCACCCAGCCAATCCGCCCCCTACTATCCCTGCCTTTGCCAAAATATCCTCCGTATTTATATGGGCCAGAACCCTCATCAAAGATTCAAGAAGCGCCGAATCTCGGGAGCGCGGCTTCAAAATCCAACCGAAATGCAGTTTACAGTCGCCCTTTAGAGTTATAAATGAGTCTGCAACTTACCGCTTCCAATCCTTCACAGCGCTCATCAGCGCCCGCATTGAGTTCCACTTGGCGGCCAAGCCTTTCTCGCTCTTCAGAGCGATAAGTCCGCTTAGGATCGCGACCGTCTCTGCTCGATATGGGAAAAGATGGCGCCTCTCCCCATGAGTAGAGTGGGTCGCGACCGCTTTCCATTGGGCAAATTCATCCAGTCCTGCAATTCCCCTCTGTTTCCCGAAGCCGCTCGCCCCCGCTCCGCCGAAGGGAAGCGCCGGATTTGCGGCGTCCAACAAAATCTGGTTGATTGAAACAAGCCCCGCCTTCAGTTTCGCGGCGAATCTCTTGCCTTCGGCTTCGTCCTCCGTCCAGACGCTCGCGCCAAGACTCATTTCAGAACTGTTTGCCAACCTGATCGCCTCATCGAATGAATTGAAACCCTGCACGGCAAGCACAGGTCCAAAAAAATCTTGGGTCAATATCGCGGAATTTTCACAACAGCAAGCGAGCAGAGTCGGCGACATGTAGAAACCCTTCGCATTCTTGTCTGAAACGCCGCCTACAAGAAGTTTCGCTCCCTCATCAATAGCCTGACACACAAGCGTCTCCGCCCTCTTGCGCAACTCAAAAGTTCGCATTGGACCGAAATCGACGCCTCGAACCAGGGAGTTCATCGTATGCCTGCACTCTTTTAAAAACTCTTCTCGAACTTTTTCGTCAACGTAGATCCTCTGAGGCGCGACGCAACTCTGCCCGGCAGAGCTGCAACGCCCCCAAACTGCGGAGCGTGCGGCGAGAGTTATATTCGCATCCTTGCAAATTATCATTGCGTCATTGCCGGAAAGCTCCATGACAGCGGGAGTTCCAAACTCCGCCAGGGTTTGCAAAATGGCTCTGCCGGTCTCAACGCCGCCGGTGAAAACTATCTTGTCGCATCCCGCTTTGCAGAGAGCCTGACCTGCTGTCCCGTCGCCTGTGACGACTGCGACCGGCAGTAAAAGCTCATTGAAAATAGTTTTCAATCGAAGGGCTGTTTCAGTCGCTAATTCCGAGGGCTTCCAGACAACTGAGTTACCTGCCATGAGCGCCCACGTGATCGGAACAATATTGAGAAAGATAGGATAGTTCCAGGTTCCTATTACTCCTACTATGCCGAATGGTTCGGGAAATAAAGTTGCATTGCGCGTGATTTTTTTGTTTTTGAGGTGCCCTGGCGCCGCATTGCAAAGCCACTCGATCGCATCGAGGGTGGGTAAGATGTCCGCCCCGTAAGCCTCTTGCAACGGCTTTCCAATCTCAGTCGAGACGAGTTTCGCAAGTTCATCTGCGTTTGAGGCTAGTTTCAGCCTCAGGCTCTGTAGGGAGGCAATCCTCTTTTCTAGCGGCAGTTCGCTCCAGAGCAATTCAGCCGCAGAGATCGACGGGAGTCGCAAATTTCCGACTGCCGCCTTGACCTCACTGGATCTCGCGTTGGGATAGCGCCCTGCTTCTTCCCCTGTAGTAGGATTATATGACACAAACTCAGACAAATTTTACGCTCTTTTCACCGTAGCTACGATCTCGTCCGCAACGATTCTTCCTGCTGTCAACACGATAGGCACTCCTCCCCCCGGATGCGTTCCCGCTCCGACAAAATAGAGTCCTTCCACATCTTCCGAACGCATGTGCGGGCGAAAATAGGCGGACTGCATGAAGGTGAGAGACATGCTGCTATAGGCGGAGCCGGCGTAGCATCCATAGAGCTTCTCGAACTCCGGCGGGGTGAAATCCCGCTCGAAAACGATATTCTCTCTTAGGCCGGGATAGCCCGTCGCTTCCAGTTTGTCCAGAACTCTTTCGCGAAGAATCGGAGCTTCTTTATCCCAATCAATAGTTCCTTGAGTGTTTGGACAGGGAACTAGGACATAGATGATGTCGTGTCCGGGCGGCGCGAGCGAGGGATCGGTCTTCGTTGGCGTGCAAACGTGCATTGCCGGGTCTCGCGGAAGTCGTTTATGAATACAGATGTCGTCCAGAATCTCAT
Source organism: Chthonomonadaceae bacterium (assembly GCA_043757795.1). GTDB lineage: Bacteria > Armatimonadota > Chthonomonadetes > Chthonomonadales > Chthonomonadaceae > JAYVOT01. The sequence continues at coordinate 3,384 of JAYVOT010001045.1, forward strand.
CGTAGTTGTCGCTCAAGAGAATGACGTTGTGCCCGAAATCGCTCTCCATGTGTTTGACGCCAAGATACATCAGATAACCGGAACAACCGTATTCAAGACGCTCTATCGAGGAGTCGGTGTTCTTCCTCCGAACATTGGAGGGACCAAGATTCCTATAGACATTGGGGAGGTCGGCGTTGCTCACGACGACATCCGCTCGCCAATCCCGCCCGTCGCAGGTGCGAACGCCGGTGGCTTTCTTCCCACTGAGCGTCACCTGTTGCACAGGAAGATCGTAATGAACCTCGCCGCCAAGCTCTAAAAAAAGTTTCTCCAACCCCTCCGCAAGCGCATAAGTTCCGCCCTTCGGAAACCATACTCCAAACTCCATCTCGATATAGGGCAACAGAGCGAAAATTGAAGGACACTCATGCGGGCTAATTCCGAGATAGAGGGTTTGAAAAGTGAAAGCCTGTCTCAGTTTATCGTTTTTCACAAACTTGCTGACAAAATCCCACACGCTATTAAGGGGCAACGCTCGAAACATCCCCTTAATTGTAGAGAGTCGCAAGAGGTGGTTGATCGAATAGAACGGTTTCTCTATGAAGTTAAAGCGCGCATTGTCGTATTTGTTTTGCATCGCTTTGACGAGGGCTGGTATTTTCGGCGCGTCTTCCGGAGATATTTTCATCGCTTCCGCAATAAGTTCTTCTTTGGAGCTTCCCATGTCCATTCGGGTTCCGTCGGGCCAGTGGATGCTGTAGGCAGGAGTCAGACGCGTGGTCTCAAAATAATCTTCCCTGCGGCGACCACAACTTTTGAAAAGGTCATCCATTACATCCGGCATCATCAACATAGTTGGACCCATGTCGATGCTAAAGCCCTGTTCGCGAATCACATTCATTCTTCCGCCGCAACGTTCATTTTTTTCGAGCAACGTGACTCGCCAACCTTGCCGGGAGAGATGAATTCCGGCGGACAGTCCGCCAAGTCCCGCACCAATAATGACGGCGTGCGGGCGATCATCTCTTGGGCGTTCCTCCGTAAAAACGCTGCGCGATGTAATGCCATCCTCTTTGAGGTCGCTTCTGACGGGGGGCGAGAGAGTCACCGTGCGTGCAATCCCGGATGATTGCGTCAAACTCATCTCTGCGCCGTTATTTGCCAATTCCATAAATTAGACTCTACGCCTCCTTATGTCCGTGCGTTGCTATTCGGCGCTGCCCTGCGCCTGTTTCAATACTGCCAAAATTTTAGTTGCAGGCGGTTTGCCTGTCTCCGCGAAGAGAACTCGCCCGTCTTTGCCGACAAGAACGACGGCTCTGCGTCTCATTCCAAAAAAAGCTTTGCAACCGTACAACGTTGCTATCTCGCCGCCTGCATCCACTATCAGCGGGAAAGGCAATCGGTTTTTACCTGAAAACTGTTGGTGGGATTCTTTACTTGAGGGATTGACTCCGAAGGCGACCGTATCAAGCGCGGTCAACGCGCCCCACTCGTCTCTCACTTCGCACAGTTGCGCGGTGCAGATCGGAGTATTGTCTCCCGGATAGAGAACCAGAAGAACGTTGCGAATATTTCGATACCCCGCAAGATGCACCTGCGAACCGTCGCTCGCAACTGCTCTAAAGTCCGGAGCAACCTCGCCGACTGATATGAAATGATTTTTTTTCATGCTGCTTCCTGTTATGCTGATTCTCGTTGAGAAAGAAACATTCATTTTCAAGCATACTACCGATTGAGAATGTGAATAAGTTCCATCATTTATAAATGATATGATTGAAAGGCAGGAATAGAAGCTGTCTGTCTTTAATTGAAGCGTAAAGAACAGAGATCCCAACCCGCTCATTTTAGAAGGAGTTTACATGTCAGTTGCGACCCTCACAGGATTGACTGTCAAATACGGCGCAAAAATCGCTGTCAATGACCTGACGCTTTCGATACCGGAAGGGTGCGTAGGACTTCTAGGTCCGAATGGAGCCGGAAAATCGACGCTCATTAAGACCTTGCTCGGCTTCATTAAACCTTCGTACGGATCAGGAGAGGCGTTGGGTTGCGATATCGCGACGCAGGGTTATGCCATTCGGCAACGCGTGGGACTCATGCCGGAGATCGATTGTCATATTCCGGGGATGAACGCGGTCACTTTTGTCGCCTATGCAGGGGAGTTGGCGGGAATGCCGTCGAGTCATGCGATGAGGCGCGCCCATGAAGTGTTGGAGTATTGCGGACTTAGCGAGGCGAGATACCGCAAAGTGGAGACCTATTCTACCGGCATGAAGCAACGGATCAAACTCGCACAGGCTCTCGTACACGGACCGAAACTGCTTTTTCTAGATGAACCGACTAACGGCCTGGATCCTTCCGGCAGAGAAGAGATGCTTGATTTAATCCGTAGCGTTTCTCACGGCAAAGGACTCAGCATCGTCGTCTCCTCCCACTTGCTTCCGGACATTGAGCGGACGTGCGACAGCGTCATCGTAATGCGCCGCGGCGAAGTCGTCACTCAGGGAGAGATCGCGAGCCTGCAAATCACGAAGGGCGTGCAGATGGACATCGAATTAGGGGCGCCCTCCCCGATGTTTTTGGAGGCGATGGCGAGGAAGGGAGCGGAACTCATGCGACAGAACGGCAGCAGCGTTCGCTTCTCCCTGCCGGATGAATCTGAAGACCCGGGCCGACTGCTGTTTCTGACCGCCAGAGAGTCGGGAGCGCAGATACGAGGCTTTCGCAAAGCGACACGCTCTCTGGAAGACGTCTTTCTGGAAGCAGTGGATCAGCCGTAAAATGAAGCATCTGAAAAGCGGACGATAGAGCGTCATGCTTTCCCAAAAATTCACTTATGCTATAATGAAAACACATGAGCGAAGCATTCGATTATGAGTTCTAATTTTAGGAGGAGTGATGGAAACTCTCAGTTGCGCCTACCCAGGCTTTTTGGATATAGTGACAGGGCTTGTAGAAGATCATAAGGAGCTGTTGGAAGAGCCTATTCATTTAGCGATATATTACGCGCCGAAAGAAAGAGGCGACAATGACGTCTTCCTTTTTGAAGTCCTTGATAACTTCGAAGGAAACTCAATTGAAGAAGAAGGCGACATGCTCGAAGTGACTTATGGCCGGACGCCGGATTTTCCTATGCTCAATCAAGACTCGAGATTGCATATTATTTTTGCAAGTCCGGCGGAGTTGCGAAAAGCCTATGAAAGCAAAACTGATTTATTTAAAGAGTTGAAACTCGCCTTCGACTCAGACAAAGCGAAGGTTATTTTTAGCGATCAGCACGGAGAAAAACTAAAAACAGAGGTTTTTCAATAATGTCTTCGTCTGGTGCATGGTTGCGACAGGCAAATTCCGATATGCATGCCGCGAATTGCTTAGTGGAATGCAATAGCGAAGTCCTCTACTGTCAGATATCCGCCAAATGCCAACAAGTAGTGGAAAAAAGCGTGAAAGCGATTGCTGCAGAGTTTACTGAAAGAGGCATTGTCACATTGACAATTGGCTTCAAACACGATATAAGCAAACTCATCATTGCAATAATAACGACGCCTCATGCCAGGAAAAATGTTAACAGCGTACTGGAATATATTTCGAGCACGTTGAAGCAAAATCGTTTGAACATTCAAGCCTTAATGGGACTTGCGCCTCATAAGCCTACGGACGGCGACGGCCTTCCACGAAATACCGAGTATCCTTTTCACAATGAGCGCAGTGTTTTAATCGCTCCCTCCGATAGCGATGTCTTTACCAAAACCGAGACTGAGGGCCATTTAAAAGTTGCTGGCGCAGTCCTCAAGCAGGCAAGAAAATTAATTTTCGTTTCGAAGCGAACGCCGAACTGAATTAAAGTGAAAAAAATGGTTTCACTGCACTCTAAGTTTGCAATAGGCTCGTGGAATGCCTCCCTTCCCATCAATCATTCCCGACCGCCTACCCTCGTTTATGGTATCATTTAACGCTGAGTAGATATAAAAAGTACTCAAATGAAATAGGAGAGCCAAAATAGCGTGAGTCGATTATCGAAACGATTTGAGAGCTTGAAAGCGAGAGGCGAAAAGGCTCTCATCGCCTATGTGACCGCCGGAGATCCAACGCCGGATCGCTCTGCGAAAGACATCTTGGCGATAGCGGAAGCAGGGGCGGACGCGATTGAAATCGGAGTGCCCTTCAGCGACCCGCTTGCAGACGGGCCAAGCATTCAGGCCTCTTCGCAACGCGCGCTCGAAGCGGGAATGACGACCGGCAAAGTTTTGGAGATCGTACGGGAAGTTCGAGCGGAGAATTCAGAAGTTCCATTGATTCTCATGACCTACTTTAACCCGATTCTGCACTACGGGCTTGAGAAGTGGGCGCAGGAAGCAAAAGCGGCGGGAGTCGATGCGCATATCGTGACTGACTTGACACCGGAAGAAGCGGACGAATGGAAATCTTGTTCCGAAAATTACGGATTGGACACGGTTTTTCTGCTTGCGCCAACCTCTACGCTCGCCAGAATTGAAGTGGTGACTAAGCTAACGACCGGATTCGTCTATTGCGTCTCTCGAACAGGCGTCACGGGAGCGCGGCAGGACGTTCCGTTGGAACTGACTGAGGTCGTTGATCGAATACAGTCGCGAACAACGCTTCCTGTGTGCGTCGGATTCGGGATTTCGCTCCCCGAACACGTCAAAAAAATCTGTTCATTCGCAGACGGAGCGGTGGTCGGAAGCGCACTCGTCGATCTCCTTTACAAGCATCGAGCAAGCGAAGACCTGCCCCTGATGATATCGCAGTTCATCTCGGAATTGAAAGCGGCTACGAAGTGACTTTTTCTTAAAACCAGTCTAAATGCAGAGGCGGTTCATGTCTCATTCAACTGCAGGGCAGGTTGGCGGAATACGGTTATAGTGCATTGTTTCGGAATGAGGATACGTATGAGGATGCAAGCGGGAAGAGAAGAGACTTTCAGCGCAGTGGCTGAATCAACGGAATTTCGCCGTGAACAGGAAGAGAAACAACTTTTGGAAAGGTTGCGATCCGGTTCAGAACAAGATCGCGCAGAAGCTCTTGAAGTTTCAATTGCGTTGTCGGCGGAAGAACGTTTTTCCTTGCTTTGGAAGATGCTATGGCAGTTTCCGGAAGAAGCGATCCTTGCCAAACGCCAGAATCAAAAGCTCATCCGCTCCGGTTTCCTCTGGACGGCTGTCCTCACGTTGCTCTCGATCTTCCTCTCCGCATCACAAATTCTGGGAATGTGGTCTGGCAACGTCGCCGGTCTGTGTCTATTTTCAGCCGGTCTTCTATTTCTGGGCGTTATTATCTGCTCAACCAATAACCCCCACTTTCAACTCAATCCCGTCCTTTCTTCACTCAATCGGCTTTTGGACGAAAATAACGATGTCAGAATGGCTCCCGTCGTTTTGCAGTTCCTTCGTATTCACAATCCGCAATTGCAGTCCTCAATGCCGCTTTTTCAGTCTTTAACCTCGCTTTTGAAGAGGGCGCTTCCGGCGATAGATATTGAGGAGGCGATGTCATGGACGGGAGAGCAAAAAGAGATGGCGGCAACTCTCGTGCAACGTTATGAAACGACTCTGGATGAAACGCTGACTCTTCAGGCGATGCGACTCTTGCCGTTCATTGGAGGTCGTGACTCCTTGAAAGTCGTTCGGCAAATGGCGGCTGGACATTGGATATACACGCCTGTTCTGAGAAAAAAAGCCGCTGAGATTCTACCTGCTCTCGAAGGGAGAATAGCTGACTTGGAATTGCCGGGACAACTCTTGAGAGCCTCTTCGCGACCGGAGGAAGGGGGGACGCAACTGTTGCGCCCCGCATATGCGCCTCCCAAAGAGGAGACCCAAGAGTTGCTGAGGGTGAGCGGAGAGTGAGAAAAAGAGTAACGAAGGGGAAGAACGGACTTAAGTCAGCCTGAGCGGACTCTCTCTTCCGGCGAAGCGGGCTTCTGGAAGCCCCTGTCTTAGCGAGGCTACGCCTAAGACCGACGAAATGTATCGCACGATGTCAATCTTCACGAGCGAGGGCTAAACTCTGAAAAACCAATTTGTGAGGCGTCTCGCGCCGGCCGTCCTGCGGACGAGAGAGTCGCATCGCCGTTTACAGTCACGACGGGCAAGCCCTTCGCTATAGCGCCTGCGGCGAGCATGCCCTACGGGCGAGATACGAAAGACTCGCAACGTTGTAAGTAGTTCCCATCGGGCACGCCCTTTACGAATGCGCCTCCGGCGGAAACGCTTTTTGGACAATGCTTAGTACGACCTTAAAACTTGATGCAACGAGTCAGGTTCTGATTGTCTTAGAATCTAACGCGTAGCGCGGCAATGAAAAAGGTTAGGGTAAACTTTCCGAAATTGACTGCAGTCATGCCAAAGAATAGTTGAATCAGGAGAAGCGGTATGAGAATTCTAATTCTGGGCGGAACGATTTTCGTCGGTCGTGCGTTGGCGGAAGAGGCCCTGAACCGGGGGCATGAGATCACTCTTTTCAATAGAGGGAAGCGCAATCCCGGTCTTTTTCCGCAGGTTGAGACGATTATCGGAGACAGAACGGAAGATATCTCACCTCTTGCCGGAAGAACCTGGGACGCAGTCATCGACACTTGCGGCTATTTGCCTGCCATAGTAAAGAAATCCGCTGAGTTCCTTTCCGGTGCGACGAATCGGTACGTCTTCATTTCCAGCATCTCCGTCTATTCGGATTTTTCAATGCCGGGCGTCGATGAGAACTCCCCACTGGGAGTTCTGGCTGATCCCAACGTCACGGAAGTCACCGGCGAAAACTACGGTCCCCTGAAAGTTCTCTGTGAACAGGCGGCGCAAAGCGCGATGCCGGACCGAGTCCTGACGATTCGTCCCGGCTTGATCGTTGGCCCGCACGACCCGACGGATCGCTTCACTTACTGGCCCGTGCGAATCGCAAAAGGCGGCGAAGTACTTTCGCCTGATCGCCCCGATCTGCCTGTACAGTTTATCGATGTACGAGATCTGGCGGCCTGGACTCTTACAATGGCGGAATCCGCCTCGACAGGCATTTTCAATGCGGACAGTCCTGCAGGTTCTCTTACGATCGGCGGGGTTCTGGACTCCTGCAAACGGAAGACTGAGAGCGATGCACAGTTCATTTGGGCAAGCGAAGAGTTTCTGCTTGCAAATGAGGTAGCGCCCTGGTCGGAACTTCCTCTATGGGTTCCGGCGAGCGAGGGCGAAGGTTTCTCTTTGATAGATTGCGCTAAAGCCGCCTTGGCAGGACTAAAATGCCGACCTCTTGATGAAACGGTGAGGGACACGTTTGCGTGGGCTACGTCTCGTCCGAATGACTACGCGATGCGAGCAGGACTTGCCCCTGAAAAAGAAGTAAGCGTAATTGCGAAACTGAAAGGTACGTACGCATAAGCCGCTAGATTCCCATGGATCACAAAAATCTGACCTGCGACGTCATACCTGACCGAAAGATTTTCGGCGAGTGCAGTAAAATTACCCGGCTCATCGGCGTTCTGCCTGGTGTCCTTCGGACATGATACGCGCCTCCGGCGCTCCCGCGTACAAAAGACGCTTGTTTTCCTGCCGGGGGGCGCCCCCGGCTGAGCCTGTTGATCTATTGCCGGCTTTCGCCTCGACAGCGCTTTAATTGCCTGGTTCACCCTGCTGATTTTGAAAGCGACCGCCATTTTGAGAATGACATCGCGAGGAGAGCCTTGTCCGACGAATTGAATCCTAATGAGACGATAGACGAAACGATTTCGCCGACTGGGAAGACGCAGTTTATCAATGTCGCGCCATACTACGACTTGCTCATGTCCGACGTTCCCTACGATCGTTGGATCGGCTATCTGAAGGAGTTGCTTGAAGAGCGAAACGCGACTCCCCGACGCATTCTAGATCTTGCATGCGGGACGGGCAACGTCACTGAGCGTCTTGCTGAAGAGGGATTTTCGATGACGGGGGCGGACATCGCCGAGCATATGATCGCCGAGGCGAAAAGAAAAGCCGAAAAAAAGGGGCTGCCTATCGCCTATTATGTGCAAGATGCCGCTGAACTCGATCTGCCGGGAGAAAAATTCGACCTCTGCATCAGTCTTTTCGATAGTTTGAACTACATTCTATCTCCTGAACGCCTTGCGATGGCGATCGGCAGAGTGGCGGACCACCTCACGCGGAACGGCCTTTTTATTTTTGATATGAACTCGGAATACGCGCTGAAAAACCGCTTTTTCGATCAGTG
>JAYVOT010001046.1:0-3103 GCA_043757795.1 Chthonomonadaceae bacterium
ATTGCGAAGAGAACCGCGCACACTTCGTCTCCGGCAGTTCAGGCATACCGGCTTTGATGCGCGCCAGCATTTCGTCGCAATTGCGATGCCGCCAAAACCTGCGGCCGAGTCGGAGGTCCCGGAGTTCGCACCTCAAGCAGTCAGCGAGGCGGAACCCGTTCCATTGGTCGCTGAGGAGAGTCAATCCGTCGATTCCGCCGTCAATCACTCATTGAACCCTGACCCTATGGGGGCTATCGCCTGGGCGGATAGCTCGCTTGTCAAGCCGCTTTTGGTGACCCCACCCAACTCGTTTTCTCGAAGCGTGGGAGATTTCGACATTCTCATCGATCTCGGAGACGCTCCTGTCATCTCGCACTTAACCGCAAAAACGCTCGCCGTCACCGTTGTAAATCGAGGTGCGGAGGCTTTCAGCGGCAAAATCTCGCTTCTTGCCCCGCTTGGTTGGCAGGTTTCCGCGCCTTCGAGTTTCGGGAAGAGGCAGTATATCGCTGGCGCAAATGGAACGCTGCGAGCGGAGTATCGGGTTTTCGCACCGGAAGGTCAGGGCAAAATCGAGATCGCGAACTCGCTCGTCGTCCGGCTGACTCCGGACTCGGGTGGCGCGTCGCTCGAAGGGCAGTTCGTGATGTTGGGAGCATCTTGTTGGTGGACGGTCGGAGTCTTCGCGAATTTTGACGGTGAAGGGTTTGATCGCTCCTACTTGCCGGAAGATCGCCCTGGACTGAACGAAAGCTACATCGCAAAGAGTCTTCAAAGCGTCAAATGGGAGAAAAATGCGCAGATTGAGAGCGTCCTTGATCTTGAACCGCTTTTCCGGGGAAGTTCCGGGGTTTGCTATGGACAGACGATTCTGCGCTGCCCTCAAACTCGCGATGCGAAGTTGACAGTTAGCACGAACAGCGGCGTGAAGGTCTGGCTAAATGGAACTCTGGCTCTTCGCAGACATCAACGCGGCGTGTTTCGCCCGACGCTCGGAGACGAAAACTGGACTGCGGATGTGACTTTGAACTATGGGGACAACCCGGTGATGGTGAAGTGGGTTCGCGGCTCAGAACCGTTCCAATTCAGCCTGACGGTGAGCGACAGAAACAGCCGCGCCCTTCCGGAAATTGGCAATACGAGCTGGTAGAAGATATTCTTGTAGAGGTGCGCAACCTACCTGCGAGATTTCGCACTTGGAAGTGATTTTCAGAACTTCCAACGATTTCTCTCGTGCGCAACCTACCTGCGAGATTTCGCGCAACCTTGTCAGTTGTCGCGAGCAAGAACCAAGCTCAAAAAACCCCCGTCTGTGAAGCTCTTCGCATTGGTCGTTCTGCAGACGGGAAGAGGGGCAACTTTGCGAATTGTCACGCCGTAAGCTCCTTATCACCATAGCACATACGGCGGGAAGCCCTCAGAAATGTAAATTCGATCCTTATTTTCTAAGTTGTCACGACTGCAGAGCCGATTTTCGTATGCGCTTTCAGCGAGATCTGTTTCGCCTCTGTCAAAACTAGTTTTACTACGACAAGATACGAAAATCTAGAAGAACTAGAAGAACTAGAAAGGTGCGATGCTTGCAAGATTTGCTCAAGAGCGTGCATGAGACGAGTTGGCAGGAGTGGCTTGCTGCGGTCACCGGGTTGATCTCCGTAATCCTGGGCATTAAGAACAACATTTGGAACTGGCTTTTCCAGATCGTCTCTTCCGTCTTTTATGTGTGGGTGTTTTGGCAAGCGCATCTCTATTCGAGCATGGGACTGAACCTGCTCTATTTCCTTCCTATGCAGTTTTACGGCTGGTGGTGTTGGTCGAGGTTCGGTCCGCAGGCTAGCAACCGACTCCCCATCACCCATGCCTCCCCGGCGCTCATGGCGGGCTGTGTCGTTGTCGCATCAGTCTTCGCCGCCGGTTGGGGTTGGTTCGCCGCTACTCACACGCAGGCGTTCCTCCCGTACCTTGATGCGGCGGTTACCGGCCTCTCAATCTCGGCGGAATTCCTTGACTCTCGCAAGATAATCGAAAACTTTCATTTGTGGGGGGCCGTTAATCTTGTTTACGCTTTCATCCTCTTACCTCCCCAAAAATACTACGTCTCCGCAATCCTCTATTTCATTTTCCTGATCCTTGCGTTCGTGGGAGCCTTCGAGTGGCGACGACTCATGAAAAAGCAGGTCGTGAGCGACCTGCCTTAGCATGACTCATGCACGATATCAGCTACTCTTGACTTGGAGTATGCAGATCGCGAGTCGGCGGGTTCCATGTTTGGCTGAATTTTTTCCACTGCGCGTGCCCGTCAGAGAAGACGAAATTGCTGCCCTCCGAATGTCGTCGCGCCGCGATGGCCCCTGTGAACTCGTCCATTTCGCTGTAACCGTCCGGCGTTTGAGGGTTGGAGGGCGGGTAGAACCAGGGGTGATAGATGTCGTCGCAAAACGGATCGACGCCCTGTACTGGAACGCTTCTTCGCTCTGCAAAGATGATCGTCTCGGTGGGTTTGCCAATTGCGGCATCGTTCAATCCCCAGATGAAATAGCCGTTCACGAGGTAGGAGATCACGTTCGGGCCGCCGGGGTGATACTTTTCGGGGCACAGTTTGTCAAACGGCGCAGGGTCCGAGGGGCAAGCGTACAACCCCTGCTTGAACTGCTCGTCCGGGGCTTTCTTGCCCTGCCCGGTGTAAGGGAAGATGAAGTCGAAGATAGAGCCTAAATCGGGGTCTTCCTTGCTGCCGTCCGCATCGTCGACCTGCGGTTGGGAAGTGGTGAAGGCTTTAGTCTGCGGGAATTTTTCATCAAAATCCTCCACATAGATGCGAGTTCCGATTCCTATCTGTCTCATGTTCGAGAGGCAGGCGGTCTTGCGGGCGGATTCCCTTGCCTGCGAGAAGACCGGAAATAGGATTGCAGCGAGTATGGCGATAATCGCAATGACGACGAGCAGTTCAATTAGAGTGAAACCCAATGTTTTATTCAATAACATTCCCTTCTTACCCCGGCAAGATTTCAAAGACATGTGTAAATTCCACTCAACTTCGCAGTTTCCTCCTTGATTTTCAAACCATTGCTTATCTGGGGGAAAGTTATTTCATACCCAACGCCGCTCAGAACACTCAGAT
>JAYVOT010001047.1:0-3101 GCA_043757795.1 Chthonomonadaceae bacterium
ACTTCGTGTGGCACTCTATACTTTCAAATTCACAGAGAAATAGATTTCGCAGGCTCTGGACCGAACAGTCCGTAGAGGGAATACTCGTCACCGACTACGCAGGAGTTTCGGTTGAGGAGGGTTTTGCGGAAGCGTTCTCGTTCTTTATTCGTCGCCCGGAGACTTTGAGGTGTCAAGATTTCCGCTCTCTCATGTTTCTTGAGGACCTGCAAGACGAACGTGAGACCCTATTCACCATTTCAAGAAATAGATAATATCCTGATTTTGCAAACGAATTCCGGAGAAAACTCTTTCCCTGCAGACAAAGAAAATTGTCTGCAGGGGTTTTTTGCCTTTAGCTAACTGGGAAATCAAAAGCAACACTATTTAAATCAATTCTTTGCATAGTTCGGGCTTGTAGGATAAAAGCGCCCCCTGAAGGCGTTTTTTACAAATGGCTTGCCTGATTTGTATCTCTACCGAAATGCAGTCCTACCTGTTTCCGCCCAAAGGCTTGTCCGTCGCAGGCGCTATAGCGAAAAAGCTCTACCCGTCGCGACAATCGACAACGATGCAGTGAATAAAGACGCCTTCGGCGTTTCTAACGTCTGGAGAACGCTTATTTTTGCGCCGGGTGTTTGCAACACACGGATTTGTTGGTTGCGTAACATGAGTTGCTAAGACCTTGATTTAAATTTAGCATTTAGCGGTAGTTCTCGAAGGCGACGTCGTAGGGAAGGTCAGGCTGACTGAGGATCATTTTTTGCGCGGACTGTAGCGCGTCCTTGTCCTTTGCGGTGATGCGGAGCGCATCGCCCTGAATAGTCGCTTGAACTTTAATACCGGACTCCTTGATCAGTTTGGCTAGTTTCTTCGCCTCGTCAATTGGGATTCCCTGTCGCAATGTCACGACTTGCCGAACCGTCCCCTGTGATGCCTGTTCGATTTTGCCGTACTCGAGAGATTTCAGCGAAACTCCGCGCTTGGCGAACTTGCTTCTAAGTATATCCAATACTAACTCAAGGTGATATTCCGAGTCGGAGATGACCTTGATCGTCTCTTCTTCAAGCGTAAAAGATGTTTTAGTGTTCTTGAAGTCGTATCGGTTGGAAACTTCTTTTTCTGCCTGATCGATAGAGTTTTTGACCTCCGTCATGTCCACTTTCGAGACCACGTCGTATGAAAAATCGCTCGCCATGTTAGTCCATCCCTTCCAATCGGCTTTTGCATCGTTTGAGAAGTCCATCCACTGCCAGGCTGAGCGATGTGAGGGCGTCTTCGATCTGCCGAACTTCCGGCATGGGAAGTTGCCTCAGTTCCATGTTGGCGAGAGCCGGCAGAAAGTCCATAATTTTCGTAGCGGAGGGCGTGATTCGCATCGGCTCTTTTCCGTCCTCATAGTCTTCAAGAAAGGGCGAAGCGTTGTCGTTTTGAAAGAATTTTGCCAGATGGTCGGAGGCGGAGCCAAGAATTTCATCCGCTTTTTCAGGGCGTTTCTTCAGCGCTTTCACCAGGTTTCCGGTGTCTTCCGTATTTAGCTTCTTGTCTCTGATTTTATCGACTACTGCGGACTGCAACTCAGGGTCGTCGTTCAACTGCTTGAGGAATCGAGCGTGTTTTTCAGTGACTTGTCCGTCAGACGGACGATTCGGACTAGAAACGACTTGCTCCCCGATCTCATCAGGCAACTCGATTAAATCCAGCAGATAGCCGACTGCACGCTCCGAGAGTCCGAGCCGTTTCGCAACTTCCCTGTTTGTAAGGTTCAGAGTCCCTTTTGCATGTAGAATAGCTTTCGCTTTTTCAAGCGGTTGAAGATCTTCGCGTTGAAGGTTCTCAATGAGTTGTTCAGTAAGTCGTTCGTCCGGAGCCACCTCTTTGATGATGCAAGGAACCGAGTCAAGTCGCGCCATCGTCGCAGCGCGATAACGACGCTCGCCTGTCACGATTCGGAATCTGCCGTCGTTGGAGGAGCTGACCGTAATCGGATTGAGCATTCCATGCTGTCGGATGCTGTCCGAAAGACCTTGAAGGCTCTCTTCGCTGTGATGTTTCCTGGGTTGATCCGGGTCTACTAAAATCTGTTTGATTTCGATTTGTCTTATTTCCAAGCTAAACAAGCCCCCTTAAATTATGTCGAATATAACCTCTTTAAATATCATTGATCATCAGGCGAGCGCTTCGGTGAAAGGGTGTTTCAGCGCCGAAGCGAGAAAATAACGCAACCCGCCCGGAAAGCAGTGGATTCAGTATACCCTGAAGTCCGAAAAAAGAAGTAGACAGAGTTCTAAAAATGTGTACGCGGGAGAAGTATTTTGGCAGTATCCGTGATCAATGTTGAGCAAGCGTCGGAGATATTCTTCAATCAGACTACAGTTGAATACATTTGAAACAGTGGAATACGCGAAAAAAAGCACGAAATGCATCATAAATCATCCCGGATGAATGTTTAAGCAAGAGCAATATTCTTCCATTTTCTTCGCTTTTTACGTATATTAGCGTTTCTAAGATATTTGCATAGTATCGCACATACGATCTTTAGCTAAATCTTCGCAGGTTGCCAACCGCGATTGGGACCTGGCAACCCTCTTGCGGCTTCATACTTCGCCCTACGAGCGGCAAATCGCTCCCAATTCGGCACTTTTTCCGGATGCTTCTTGCTGCGAATGTAGAAGTCGCCTTCCGGGGCGTAACAGGCGACCGCGACTTCGGCTGCGTTCGGATCGAAGTCTTCAGGTTCAAGATCAGCGTTCGTTGGAACATCTTCCCCTTGATAGCGAAGATCGACGCTCCATCGCACGATATTCGTCGTGTTCGATTTAGAGGAATGAGGAGTCAGATTCGTCATTAGCAGTATGCCGCCGAGCGGAACCGGGACATAAATCGCACGATCCTCCGGCATGGGCAGATCATCGTCTTGAATGACGAGATAACCTGCCTTGCCCCCTGTGTGATGAATCGAGACCCCGTTTTGGTGAGTTTTCGGCAGCACGAGTAGACAGCCGTTCTCAACAGTCGCGTCAACAAGCGGAATCCAACAGGTGACGATCAGATTTTGATCGCAATGAGCGGAAAAATAGCCTGAGTCCTGATGCCAGGGAATCTCGCCCCGATCCAATCCC
>JAYVOT010001048.1:0-3100 GCA_043757795.1 Chthonomonadaceae bacterium
TCCGCCTCCGCCTCCGCCTCCTCCTCGTCTTTGCGCTTCGCCGGAAGCGACCGGAAAGATCAGCAGGACGGCAAGCGCCAGGCTTGCAATAAAGCGTATGGCTCTGTTATCGAATTTTTTTAGAATGGTCATCTGTATGATCCTGAGCGAATTCGCTCTCAGCAATTCAAATCGTTATTTTAGTCGACTTGTCAGACTATGTTGTAAGTCGCTACTTCGTCGCTAGAAAACCAATGTCCTTTGTAAAGGGTGATATAGGCTTGAACCACGTTGTCAGCGGCGTTGATATCGACGTAAAGGTCAAGTACATTCCGTGTGACATCTTGATCGTTGTACCAGACGCGCGTAAACTCAAATGTGAAAGTCGGGTGCGTGTTTTCCAAAACAAGGGTATGTCCGGGAAAGAACATTTCAAGGCGTCCAGGGAAAATCCCGATAGGATTATCAGGATCGTTTTGAGGTCGAACCGTCGCGTCTATCTCGCCCCCTCTCTCAATCCCCCCGTGCGTCGGCTCGCCGTCGTAGTCTTTTCCTGCGTGCAACTCCACGAAGAGTTGAGCCGCCATCACTTCCTGACCGTTGTTGTGAAGGGTGGTAGTGTCCCAATCCCCGCCGGTGCGAAAAACCATGTTATTCATTAAGTCTATTTTCTCCAAGCGCCGCTTTTGGGGCACAGGTGTAATTTCCGGGTTCAGGCGGCGTTCCGCCGTTTGCGCTTCGCACAGGATTCAAACGCGCATTCGTCGCTCTCGCGCACGCAGGACGCTCATTCAAATGACGAGTGTTGAAAAACACTCGGAAAGCTCTTGCGCCTGAAAGACACTTGCTTTTTTCTTGCCGGTTGCTTTCAGTACCTCAAGTCGCTGTTTTCGATGCCCCGGATCAACCTGCATTGAAACTACCTTCTTCTACCGCCGCCGAATGAACCGCCGCCGCCGGAACTTCTTCTGCTTCCGCTTGAGTAACCTCCGCCAAATGAGCCGCCGCCTCCAGTGGAACGAACTCCGCCGAAGGAACCCCCTGAGCCGCTTCGTGCAGAGCTACCGAAACCGCCGCTTCCGGAGCCGAATGAACCCCTTTGACTCGCTGAGCTTGAGCCGGATCCGAATCCGCCTGTTGAACCTGACGAACTTCCAAATCCGCCGGATGTTCTTCTCGCCCCGCCGAAGGAGCCGCTCGATGAGCCGGAAGCGCCGAAGACGCTTCTATTTCGCCCGCTTCCAAAGCTGCCGCTCGTATTGCGAGAACTGCCATATGAGCCGCTGCTTCCGTAGGATCGTCCTGAGGAGCCGAAATTGTTCCGTGAGCGAGTATTGTAATTATTATACACGACTCGATTCGTAACGTAATTCGTATGCGTCGAGTAGTAGCCATGATAGGCGCCGAAGCTGCTGTAGCTCAAACCGCCTATGCTGACATGGAACCCGGGCATCCAACCGATATGAATGCCGGGAGAATATCCATACATGCCCCCGTAGTATGCCATGCCGGGATACCAGCCCATTCCGGTGAAATCTCCCCAATTCTGAGCCATGCCCACGTACATCGGGCGCTCATAGGCGTAGTCGTTGGGAATCGGATACCATTTCGCGCCTTGCGCCGCCGCATTCGAGACGTAGCCGCCGGGAGGAAGAAAAAGCGTGGGAACTCCGTTCTCATTGATAAAGTATCCCTGTCCGTTGGATCGCCCGAACTTCATCACGTAAAGGTTTTGATTGACAAAAGGAACGACGATAGTCTCCCCGCTCTGCGCGAAAATTTGGTATCCTCCCTGATCGAATGAGGCGGACGTGATAGGAACCTGTTGCCCGGCAGGAACCTGCTCCCACTGAAAAACGCCTCCGGACCCCTGCGCCATAGCCCCATTGCCATTGTTATTAGAGTTCGGCATCTGTTGCGCCATCGGGGGGGCGGCGCTCACGGGCATGTTGTTGTACGAGGGACCGCAACCCGCCAATCCTGCCAGACCGATTATTGCAACCGAGGACGTCAAGTTAAAGCGTCGTGTCAATTTCATCTCTCCTGCCAGTTTCCCGGCGTCTTCCCGCTTTCGCGGTTCCGATTCTTTAATGAAGAAGTCAAAAAGCAATCTCAATATATACTACGTAATCAAAAGCATCCGGTTCCGCTAGATTTGGAATAGTTGAGGGACCTCGTTCCACGAGGGAAAAAGGCATTTGAATCATTCCGGCAATATGGGTTCCGGAGATAGAGAATTTATACCCGGGATTCACAAAAACAGTTTGTGATCCAGTTGGGTTTTACCGTCCTTCGGGATTTTGATCTCGACGGTTCTCTCCCCGTATCGCACTTTGCAGGCGATGCCCGGTTTGGAATGAATGACGGCTCCGGTCAATTTCCCGTCTTTCCAACTCATGTCGACCTCGAAGCCGCCGCGAGCGCAAAGTCCCTTCACGCTTCCTGTCGACCAGGCCTTCGGGAGGGCGGGCAGGAGGTGAATTTCGCCATTCTGACTCTGCAGAAGCATCTCTGCGATCGCCGCCGTCGCGCCGAAGTTTCCGTCGATCTGAAAGGGCGGATGAGCGTCGAAGAAGTTGGGATAGGTGCCGCCGCCGTTTTGATAGTCCATCCCCTCGAAGCCGACCGGATCGAGCAGATTTTTGAGCAGGAGATAAGCGTGATCTCCGTCTCTGAATCGCGCCCAATACGCGATTTTCCAGGCGCGAGACCAGCCTGTCCCGCCATCGCCTCGTCCCTCTAGGGAGATTTGGGCGGCTTTTGAGAGGGCGGGAGTCGTTTCCGGAGAGATCTGTCTGCCAGGATAGACAGCGAATAGATGAGAGACGTGGCGGTGTTGATCGTTAGGATCGTCTCTATCTTCCATCCACTCCTGAAGCTGACCCCATTTCCCGATTTTGGGGACGACGAGTTTGCTTTGCATCAACTTAACTTTGTCCCGAAGAACTTTGTCGACGTCGAGTGTTGTAGAGGCTTCCAAATAGTTCGCGAAAAGATCCCAAATGATCTCTTGATCGTAACTGACGCCGTCCTCGGTAGGGCCATGTTCCGGCGACCAACCGAGCGGCGCGACTAGCGACCCGTCCGGCAAGGCTTTGAGATGATCTTCCCAAAATTCGAC
>JAYVOT010001049.1:0-3094 GCA_043757795.1 Chthonomonadaceae bacterium
TCAAGTCAGCGGAAACTCGGCAAGAAGAAGCTGAAGCCACGAATCCTGATCGTCTGTGAAGGGGAACGAACCGAACCTAACTATTTTCTCGAATTTAAGGTTACAAACGCAGTAATAGAAGGAAGAGGCATGAACACGCTCAGTCTTGTTAGAGAAACCATAAGGTTGCGAAATGAAGGAGGGGATTACGAGCAAGTGTGGTGCGTTTTCGATCTCGACTCATTCCCAAGGCAAAATTTCGAGAGAGCGCTTCAATTGGCGAAGAACGAGAATATACGTGTGGCCTACTCGAATGAAGCCTTTGAAATTTGGTACTTGCTCCATTTCGATTATCACCAATCCGCAATGAACCGCGACCAATACAAAGCCAAACTGACGGTAAAATTAGGGAGAAAATATGAGAAGTCAGACCCTGAAATCTACTCCGATCTCATGCATCGACAAAAGACTGCTATCACTAACTCTCAACGACTGTTGACGGAACACCATTCTCAACAACTAGATTGTTCCCAGAAAAATCCTTCCACGACGGTGCATGAACTTGTGCTAGAACTCAACAGATATGTGAGATGATTCAAAAACTCTCATCGCCTTTGACTATCATGTCAAAGGCGATGAGGCATTTCAGTCATTTCCTTTCAGTGAGGCGATAGGGGTGAGCGTGTAGGCGATGCGGGCCAGCCCCGCTTCCACCACCGCCCCAACGACGTCCTTCGCCGATTTGTAGCAGTTCGGGGACTCGTCGATAGGAACGTTTCCGCCCGCGTTGACCATCACATTTAGTTTCTTCATCTGCTCGTTCACGCCCTGTTGCGTGAACTGCTTCTTCGCCGAAGAGCGCGACAGTCTTCGTCCGCAACCGTGGTTGACGGAGTAGAGACTTTTCTCCGCTCCGGGTTCCGCGTAGAGGATGTAGGAGTTGTCTCCCATGCTGCCGGGAATCAAGATCGGGTGCCCGGTCGCCTCCCACTGCGTGCCCTTCAGCATCGGGTGCCCGCCGGGAAACGCCCTCGTAGCGCCCTTTCGATGTACCCACGCTTTGCCGCCGAGCGAAGGAACTTCCTCCTCCTGCACGAGGTTGTGGCTGATCTCATAGACGAGTTCCGGCTCTTGCCCGAACACCTTCTCGAAGACTCTTCCGACCTCCTCCCAGATGAGCAGTCGGTTTGCGATGGCAAAGTTCGCCCCCGCCGCAACCGCGTTTTTGTAACCTTCATAGAGCGGGAAATCCGGCTCGAAGTAGACCGCTTCCGCCCCGCCGCGCACGTCGATTCCTCTAGACTTCAAGTAGGTTTTGCCCTCCTGAATGAAGTGGGTCGCGAGTCCATGCCCGAATCCTCTTGATCCGGTGTGAACCATTACCCAGAGATGATCGTGTTGATCGTACTGCAACTCAATGAAGTGGTTTCCCCCGCCCAGACTTCCGAGCTGAGAAAGACCTCGCTTCACAGGCGTCTCCGGGATGTCCCACGCATCTGCAACCGGAATGAAATCCCTCTCGGAGTTTTGGCGCTGGATTTTCAGGGCTTGCGCGCCGAATCGGACGATCTCGCCGAACTTGCGCTCGGTGAAGACGTTGCCGCTCCCTTTGCCCGCCCCCATCCCGACCGATTTCATGACTCTCTCTGAGAAGTCTTGCCTTCGCTTCGAGTCCAACCCTCTGCCTTTGCCGACTGTCGACTTGAAGGCGAGCATTCCGCACCCGATGTCGAAGCCGACCGGGGCCTGACAGAGCGTGCCGTTCGTCGCCATGACGCACCCGACCGGCACAACATAGCCTGTATGTACGTCCGGCGTGATCACGACGTCTTTGACGCCGGGAAACTCCGTCGCTGCGACGATCTGTTGGAACAGTCCCTCTTCGCACTCCTCAAACAGTTTCTGTGAGAGGAAGAGACGTACAGGAACTTTCACGCCCTTAGTCAAATCGTAGTATCTTCCTGTTTCGTTCCACTCGCATTGCCATTTGAGGCTCATTTCGCCCTCCAAAATCAAATTTGCGCCGGACTGCGTTCGCCTGCGCGATAGGGAAATCCAAAGCAATGCGGGTTACTCCCCGACTGTTGTTTTCCTCTATCGCTCACGATTCGCCTATTGCTAAAACCAGCGCCAAAATGAATGACCTTGAGTCTGCGAAAAAAGTTTCAAGCGGGTCATGCAGAAAAAAGCGACTCCCTTGCAAAGGGCGTCGCGATTATCGAATTACTGTAGATTTCAATCTCAAACGGCTAGCGCCAACTCGTATTCGGCAGGCTTTTACGTAAAAAGCATATTTATTAATTAATTTTAATGCACTCATGTATTAATAATATTAAACATTTAATTATAAATTGGCAACGAGCAAAGCAATACCCTCAACTCTCGATATAGTTGAGATGAGGGTATTTTTGTCTTGTTCTGATGAGGTATTTATGCAGTTGCGCGAGGAAGAATTCCTAAGCGAGTTGCTCGTTGAAGCGCCTGCATTCGATTGGTCACTTGAAGTTTCTCGTAGATGTTGTCAAGGTGAAAATCGACAGTTCTTTTGCTGACGTATAGTAACTCGGCTACCTGTTTGCTGGAATGTCCCTCAACGATGAGCGAGAGAATTTCGATTTCACGCCGAGTGAGTTTTGCGGGTTCAGGATGTTCTGTCTGTAGTTCGTTGTTCATAACTTGCAATCCCCTTGCTTACTAAACCTGACAATCCCATTATCAGGCTACTGCGTTATATTTCCCTGTTCGGGTTACAGGTACTTATTCCACGATTTGAAAGAATAGTACCAGAATTTCAGAAAGAATTTATCAGTGTCAATTGCGCATTGTAAAAAAATTAGAGACCAAATCGGATTTTTAGACTGTTTGAACTGGACTGCATCCATAAAATGCCGAAAGGTATGGGCGAAATGCCTAAGCTAATAGTTTTGTTGCAGTCCAGGACATGCAGATGAAACTCATATATCTTCAAGTTGAAATCTCCTAGCAAGATAGATACGTCCTTCAAATAAATCGCCCTGCAGGCCGAAGAAAAAAAGAGTTTCGAATGAATGGCGAAGGCGATTTGCGAACAGGCTATTGAATTCTCTTGACAATCAGGTTCAATAATAAAGAATCT
>JAYVOT010001050.1:0-3090 GCA_043757795.1 Chthonomonadaceae bacterium
CAAGGTTTGCAAGAGCGTCAACGGTAGGATATACGACTGCAACGGGAAGAGATCTCAAGTTCGGGTAGGTATGGTTCGGAGGGCTTCCCCAATGCGCCAATGGCCCATTGAAGTCAATGAATCCGGTAATAGTCGGAACATTATTCAAAATAAGTGAATTATTCGTGCCGAGATCGCCTGAGATTACTGTCGCTGCCTGATCGATGTTAGTTTCATCAACTCCGAATATAGCATAGTCCGGCGAATTAGAGCCTTGCGACTTGCCGGAGACTCGAAGCATTCTGCTTACGCCGTTTATCGATCCTTTCGAGTAGACGTACATAGCGGCTCCCGGCGTCCACGCAGTCCCGTTTTTGTTGGTTGCATAAACCGTGAAGGATCCTCCTCCGAATGCATAGGAGGTTCCGTTTCCTGTACCCACAAGATCGACAAGCGAGGTGTTTTTGGAAATCTTATTGAACTCGTAGTTTACTCCGGCTTCCGCGATGTCAAGCGCGCTCATATAGTCTCCGTCCGCTTTTGCACGCGCGTAGTGGGAGAGCGAGAGCGTTCCAATTCCCGCAAGCAACATAGAGATGACTACAGTAAACACGAGGGCGCTGATTAAGACGCCTCCGCTCGTTTTACGACGATACTGTTTTATTCGTTTCATTTTTCACCTTTCGCAAGCTGATACTGCGCATGAAAATGTGGCGTTCTAAAATTCTTTTCATTGATTAAAATAGATGCGCTTATTCAATCTTCCGTTCTACAAACCTATCGAAACATAATCTATCTTTCCACGAAAATGCGTTTGCTGTTATAGCAGAATCGCCGGATTCTATTTGATCGCAACCCGCTTAATGCTCCCTACCTCATGCGGCGTAAAGAGATGTAGAGCAGCTTCGCCAAGTTCTGGAGGAATTCAAATGCGACTATTTTTACTTCATTAGAGAAGCGCGAGGGCGCGGAAATGCATTGCAAGAAGGAAGTTTGAGCTTTTGTGAAGAATTGACGAAGAGAACCTGATGCTTGACTTCAGTTGAAAAGAAGGTGAAATTTAGATGGGATCCACACAGGTCTATAGGGCGAATCGAGTGATTCCCATTTCCTCGAATCCTATCGAGAACGGAGAGGTCGTAGTTGAAAACGGCAAAATCGTCGATGTGCGTCAAACGAAAGAAGCCCGCAATTTCACAGGACGAGATTTCGGAGCCGCGATACTCATGCCGGGGCTCGTCAACGTCCACGCCCACCTCGACTACACCGTCATGCGCGGACTTTTGGAAGACCTTCCTTTCTTCACATGGATCAGACAGCTCACCTTGAGAAAATCCGTTTTATCTCCGCAAGATTGGCTCGCTTCCGCATCATGGGGGGCGGCGGAAGCGCTTGCGGGCGGAGTCACGACGATAGGGGACTGTTGCGACAGCGGAGCGGCCGTTCATGCTGCGAAACTCTTCGGGATCAGAGGGATCGTCTATCAGGAAGTTTTCGGCATAGACGAAAGCGAGTCGGTGCGGAAAATACTATTCGATTTGAACGAGAAGGTCGCGGCGCTGAAGGCGCTCTGTTCAGGATCGTTGTTGCAGATCGGAATCTCTCCTCATTCCCCTTACACAGTCCGCCCTGAACTCTTCAGAGCGCTGGCGAGCTATGCGATTGAAAATGAGTTGAGGGTTTGCATTCACGCATCCGAGTCTCCCGCGGAGGGCGAGCTTTTTTTCTCCGGAACCGGCGTTATAGCGGAGATGTTTCAGCGCAGGAGTATCGAATGGCGAACGCCCGGCAAAAGCGCAACGGAGTATCTGGACTCTTTCGGAATATTGACGCCGCGCACAATGTTGGTGCATGGCGTTCAGGTCTCGGCAAGCGACAGGATTTTGACTCGCGAGCGTGGAATCTCCTGGGCGCACTGCCCGAAATCAAATGCAAAACTGGGCGCTGGGGTGGCTCCGTTGGGTATTCTCACTGGAAAACGTTTCCCGGATACGCCAGGAGAGCAGGACGATTATCTTCAAAAGGTGGGTCTTGGCTCGGATGGAGTCGCAAGCAACAACACGATGGATATGTTTGAAGAGATGCGTTTCTCTGTCCTCATGCAACGAGCTTTCCGCCGGAACGCAACTTCTCCCGGCGCAAAAGAAGCTGTAGAAATGGCGACCATCGGCGGCGCAAAAGCTCTCGGGTTGGACACGGAAATTGGAACTCTCGAACCCGGCAAACGAGCCGATCTGTGCGTTGTACGGATGGACGACCTGCACTCCTTCCCATATTATGATCCTTATTCGGCTCTTGTCTACGCAAGCCGCGCCTCGGACGTCCGACTCACGGTCATCAATGGCGAGGAGAGATATGACGCTGATCTGAGTCCGCACTCGCTCTCACGGTTTCCGGGACAAAATATGGCATCAATTAGAGAGGGAGCGCGTGTTGCAGCTGATAAACTGAGAACTGCCGAAACCGCGGCTTAAGGGACTTTGGAGATGAGTTTGCAAAAAACGTTAAAGGTCGGAATGATCGGATGCGGCGCGTTGGGAATGGTTCATACCCAGAGACTGAACTGCATTTCGGGAGTCGAAATAGGGGCGGTCAGCGACCCGAATTCTCTAGCGATGGACGCGTGTAAAAACGTGACTCTGTATCCGGAACAGGTCAAGAGCTTCAATGATTATCGCGAAATGCTGGAGAGTTGCGAACTCGACGCAGTCTGCATCAGCTCGCCAAATCCCTGGCACGTGGAGCAACTTCTTTTCTCTCTCAAAACCGGACATCATGTCTTGTGTGAAAAACCTCTCACAATGATCCCCGAAGAGGCTCATCGTGTGATAGAGGCGTCTGAAGCATCAAACTTGCACGTCGCTATCGGTTATCAGTCCCGGTATCGCCGAGATTCGCGCGCATTGAAGCGGGCGCTGGCATCAGGAGAATATGGAAATATCCGCTCAGTCAACCTTTTTGCTTGCGAAGACTGGGTTACTGGAAATCTCAATACCTGGAGGCATGATCCGAAACTTTGTCCTGCAGGCTATTTCGGCGATGCCAACGGACATCAGATCGACCTGCTTCTCTGGCTGACAGGAAGCAGGGCGGAACGGATCAACGCCTCAA
>JAYVOT010001051.1:0-3085 GCA_043757795.1 Chthonomonadaceae bacterium
AAACTGCGAAAAAAACCGGAATTTGACCCGAAATAGTCGTCGGACTCTCCATGATTTGGGGGTCACCGGGGTCCGACGACTCTTTTTGACGCCGAAAATTCAGATTTATGCGACGTTCACTCGTCACGCACCCGGATCGTGCGCTCGTCCGAATTTGCGCGAACGTCCGGCGCGTACATCGCATAGCCGTTCGTCGGGAGGACGTGGAATGAGCCGGGAGCTTCCGCGCGAAGTCGATACGAAAGCGTCCGGCGCCCCTGCGGAAGCGAGGTCACGAAGAACGCGACTTTTTGGTCTCGCAACTCCTTGTTCGAATACAGTCCTGAGCTGTAGTTCCCGCCGCTACGCACCTCCACCGGTTCGCAACCCGCGGGTTTGATGTCCTCGAAAACCAGATACTCGTAGTCGTTCTTCGAGTCGATCTGCAACTCCGCCTCAAGCAGATCGCCGCTCGCCACCGTTTCGCCCTCCTTCAGCGCCGTCCGCTCATACCTCGGTCCCTCCTCCGTATTGGTATTGTTGATGATCTGCTCCCCCGCATCCAACAGGTACAGCTTGTCCGTCAGGAAAGGGTTCGGGCGGAAGGGGTCAAGAACGGCGGAGACCTCTTCGCCTGCCGCTGTTCCCGCCAAAAGTTTGAAGTAATTGCGGGTCACGAACACCTCGTTTCCGCTCGCCTTGATCGGCTCCTCCTGCGAGAAATAGCGCGTGGTAGCCGAAAAGTAGCAAGCGCCCTCGCCCTCTTTCGAGATCGTAATCGTCTGTTTCCCGGTGGACAACAGCGCGTCCGGCACGACGAATCGGTTGTCGAAAACCAGCGCGTTCTCCGGAGTCACCTTGTAAGTTCGCTTGATTTTGTCTCCCAGCGCAACCGTCAACACGTAGTTGGGAGACAGTTCTTTTTTCACCCGGATGTAGTCCGAAAGGGCGTAGACCGTCATCGCCGTTTCGCGCGTCGTCTCCCAATGCGAGCCGGAGCGCCGGTTTACAAGCCACTTTACCAGCATCGGCGCGAGTTTCGAGTCGGGTTGAATCGCAAGAATCGCCTGCAAGATCGTCGCGTTCGTCTCCGTAGAGTTACTGTACCACCGCCACCAATATCGGTTCGGTTCTTCCCAATGCGCCGTTCCGTTCTCCGCATCCGTTTTGAGTTTGTCCTCCAGATTTCGAAGAACGATGCTTGCCTTCTCCTTATCGCCGAGCGAATTCAGCGCGAGAGCGAGCAACCCTTTCGAGTAAGAAGAGAGCGACTCCCTCTTTTCGAAGAGCTTTCCGGTCGTCTTCTTTCGGATCGCGTCCCGCATATTCGCAGACATCGCCAGAACTCGCGCCTCATACGCCGACTGATTCACTTCCGTTTCAGCGTTGAAATGATTCAGCAAATAGTTCAGCCCGCGCTCCACCCGGCCGTTCCCGATAGGATGCCCCGCCGCACTCGAAAGTTGCAAGCCGTACAACGCATACGCCGACATGTAGGGATCGCTCTCGCCTTCCTTCCACCAACCCCAACCTCCGTCAGCGTGCTGAAAGTCGCGAAGCCGGGAAAGTCCGGCTCTCAGCATTCGATCCAGCTCTTTCGAGTTGAAGACGGGAGATTTCCACGATTCGAGCGGCGGAGCCTCCGTCCCCGGCTTCAGTTTCGAGTAGCTGTAGGGGCTGTTCTCGACCTTCAGAGCGCCGCGCCCTTTCTTCGCCTCCGCCGCAATCCTCTCCATTCTCACGCGCAGGTCTTCGAGTTTGACCCCCTGTTGACTGAGGGTTCCGGCGGTAAGAACCGTCGGCAGGAAGCGGCTCATCGTCTGCTCGACGCAACCGTAGGGATAGTCGTTGAGGTAGGGCAGAGCGTCCAACATCACGGAGGCGACGGAGGGAGTCAGGTGAACCACGACCTCCGAAGTTCCCGGTTTCCGCGCTTCCGGCAGCTCTATTGAAACGGACATCCGCTTCTGTTTTTGCAAAACTCCGCCGACAGTAACCGCTCTTTCGATGCCGTGAATCAAAACCGGGAAACTCAGTTCCGTCGCGTCGCGCATCGTTTGAGAGTTCGCAGAGAGGCGCAGCGTCGCGACTCCCGGATGCCGCACCGCCACCTGCCAATCGACCCGCTTCTCCCCGTTCGCCGGAACCTCGACCTCGACGGAATTTGGCGTTTGGCGTGAGGCGTTTCGCATTTTAGTGGCGTTTTGAAGATCAGCGAGAGTCTCGAAGGCGAGAGATTCGCCGCCGAGATTGAGATTTACGGTGACGGTCTGCGCCGAGTCGGTGGAGTTTTGCACGATTCCGCTGACCGTCATGCTGTCCCGCTCCACGAAGTATCGCGGGGCTTCGAGGCGAACGAGCAAGTCCTTCTTCACCGTTATGTTCGTCTCCGCCGTCCCGACCTGCGCCTCCTTCGTGTTCCCGACCGTCGCGGCGCGCCATCGGGTGAGGTTGTCCGGCAACGCCACCTCGACGCTCGCATTTCCCTGCGCGTCAGTCACGACCGCAGGCGACCAAAACGCCGTGTCCAGAAATTTCGTTCGCGGAGTCGCTTCCGTTTCAGCTTTGCGGGGCGCCGATCGTGCGGGCAGAGCCTCATCAAACACGTATGGCGTTTTACTACTATATTGAGGTTGAAATGCAACACTGCTATCGCCGGGTCGCCCTCCGACCCCCCCGCCGTAGACTTGCATCTTCATTGCCTTAGCACGCCCAGAAGGGGAAGACTTTCCAGCTCTAGCCAGCCTGTAACGCCCCTGTCTATAACCGTTGACATCCATAGTTCCGTTCTCATCGACTAATGATTGATACTGATACGGCAACGCCGGGATTCCGGGCCAGCTTGGGATCAAGCCCATCCCGTTCAAATCCTTCTGAAAGTCATGGGTTTTGAACTCTTTGACTTTGTCAGAGTTGTCCACAGCGCCAAGCGAAACTGCATTCGAAAAAGAAGCGTCGCTCTCCCCTGCGCGCCGATTGCCGTAGAACCAGACCCGGATATCCGTTGCATAGCCCGCTTGGATGTAGCTCAGTGAGGCGTCGGTAAGGGAGAGGGCAAGCTCCGTCCTGAGCGGGCGACCCAGAAAATCCGTCGCTCTCAGAGAGA
>JAYVOT010001052.1:0-3084 GCA_043757795.1 Chthonomonadaceae bacterium
CCTTATCAGATCAACTGCAACAACATCGCGCCAGGAGCAATTGCAACCCCCATCAACCAAAAAGTTTTGGACGACCCGACTGCTATGAAAAACGCAGTGACGGAGATCCCCTGGGGGCGTTTCGGAACCCCGGCTGAAGTCGCCTCCGTGGCGGTCTTTCTTTCAAGCTCTGACTCAGACTACGTCACTGGAAGCACTTACTACGTGGACGGCGGACTGACTCAGCAGGTGACTCTCTATTAGAGATCGGCGACAACCGGTCGGAACGCCGTTAGGTCAAATCCCTCTTTGGAAGAGATTTGCGCATTGCGCGGGCTTATCCAAATTGCAAACCGACTCAATTTACAGTCATTGGGAAGGGCGGCGAAACGACTCTCAGCAGGTCGTTTCAAGGACTTAAGTCAATTTATCACAGACCTTGACGCGCGGCGGAGCGACTCTCAACAGGTCGCTTCCGCGTCCTGAACGTTTTGAATCATGAAGGCTTTGCGAATCTTGCTCAAAGCCTTGACATTCCGCCGCATTTAGAGGTATATTTCTATCCGCTGTCGAGATTCTTGCGTTCGCTTGAGTTTCAAAAAGCCGCCCTTTTTTGCAGATAAGATTTGAAACTCGATTTTCAATGGAAATAGAACAGGCTCTGCGTACCAATGCGCTTTTCGCCTTGAGGAGAACCCAATGTCTCGTGTTTGCCAGGTATCCGGCGTCGGTCCCATGAAGGGACATCGTCGCCGTCACCCGCACTCCGGTGCGTGGAATTTGCGCGCTCCCAAGAAAAACCACACTTTTCTTCCAAACCTTCAAATCGTCACTGTCAACACGCCCGAAGGCAGAGTTCGACTTAAAGTGACGACGAGCGTGATGTCAAGTCGGAATTTTCAAGACTATCTTACAGGACAGAAACCGCTTCCCAAAGAGTTGACTAAAAAATCTCGCCATCATATCAAAAAAGAAGCGAAAAGCTAACTTTCAATTCTCTCTGAACGAGGCTTGCCAGGTGAAACATGAGCGACAATAGCGAAATCAAGTCCACTATTGCCGCCTCTTCTTCAGGCGAGCCTCCTCTCGTTCCGCCTCTATTTCCGCCAACCGTACCTCCGCTTCCACCCCTTCCATCGCAACAAATTGTTGCAGCGCCTGCAACTTCTCCTCCCGGGCAAAACGCTAAAAAGGGATTAGCCGGGGCATTGGGCGCGATCGGGATCATGATCGTCAAATGGTGGGGAGTCGTTTTGGCGGTTCTCCTCAAATTCAAGACCCTCCTCGTCGCCCTGAAACTTTTCACCGCCTTTAAACTGATTCTCACCGGCGGCAGCATGCTTCTTTCCATTTTCCTCTACTCCTTC
The DNA here is from genome assembly GCA_043757795.1 of Chthonomonadaceae bacterium. Lineage (GTDB taxonomy): Bacteria > Armatimonadota > Chthonomonadetes > Chthonomonadales > Chthonomonadaceae > JAYVOT01. The sequence goes on from JAYVOT010001052.1 coordinate 1,347, forward strand.
GCTTTCGGCTGGCCAATGGCGGTCGGGCTGGTGATGATGATCTTCGTTCACGAGTCCGGTCACGCTCTTGCCGCCGTAAAGTTGGGGCGAAAAGTCGGAATGATGATTTTCCTGCCTTTCATTGGGGCGTTCGTCACCACGCAGGGCAATCGAAACGCAGTAGAAGACGCCTTCGTCGGGATTATGGGACCTGTCTTCGGCGCCTTGTTCGGCCTGGGTTCGCTTGCTGTCTATTTCTCGACGCACTCGCTTTTTTGGCTTGCGCTCTCCGAACTCTGCTTCATGTTGAACTTATTCAATTTGGCTCCCTCGCCTCCTCTCGACGGAGGTTGGATTTCGCCTCTTTTCTCCCCGAAATTGTTGCTGCCGGGAGTGATTTTTCTAGCCATTGGTTTCTGGAGGAATCCCGCGATCTGGGTGTTGCTCATCATGAGCGTTCCGCGAATTATGTTCGCATGGAAAGAGGGACCCAAAAGCGAATACTACCGCGCTACTGCGAAAGACAGATGGGTCTACGGAATCTCCTATCTTGGGCTTGCGGCGCTTTTGGCGACGCTCTCGCTCTGGGCTTTGACGGTTTTGCGCGCAGGAAGACACATTCACTAAAAATGGCGAGCGCCGCTCAAATGGTTGCGCAATATTGTTCAGGCGCAGTACCGTATCGCTCTCGATCCGATGTTGCATTAAATCGCATAATTTCACTATACTTGTACAAAGGGGATACGACTTAAATGGCTTCAGAACGAGATTTGGGGTTGCAAGCGTTGCAAAGCGGGGATTTTAATCAAGCGATCACTCATTTGAAGAATGCGACGAATGAGAACTCGCAGGATTATGAGGCGCACCTCTACCTGGGAGTCGCTTACGGACAGGCAGGCAGGCACAACGACTCCGTTTCGACTCTGACTCAGGCGGTGATACTTCAGCCGGCGAACGCGCAAGCGCGGTTCAACTTAGGTTTGGCTATGGAGCAAGCGGGTTACCCCGTTCAAGCGACGGAAGCGCTCCAGCAAGCCCTTCTACTTCAACCTGACTATGCAAAGGCGCAAGAGGCTCTAAATCGGATCAACGGCGCCTCTGCGCCTCTCGTCGCTCCAGGAATGGATTCAACTCCTCCCGCCCAAGGCTCGCTTCAACCTTCGCTCGGGACTTCTTCGCAAGTCGGTTCCTTTGCGCCTCCGCCTGCACAGGTTTATTCCGCCCCGGCTCCGAGTTCCTATGCGCCGCCGCCTAACTACGCCCAATCTTCGCAACAACAACCTACTCCGCTATACGGCGCTCCCGCAAATCATCAAACTTCTTCACCCGCAGGAGGGTCGGGAATGCCCAATCCGAATGCCGGACCTTATTCGCAAACCACCTATGTCCCGCCCCAGGCAGTTCAGAGCAAGGTCGGCGCAAGCTCCATTGTCCTCGGGATTTTTCTTGGAGGCATCGGATCACTTGTGGGGATTGGGATATGGTTGGCGATTGCGATATGGGGGCATTTTTTTTCGGGATATGCCGCATTCGGAGTGGGATGGTTGACCGGCACAATGACAAAACTTGGAACGAAAGAATCCGGCAAGACTTCAGGCATCATAGCAGCCGTCTGTTGTTTCCTGTCAACCGCTGTCGCCTGTCTCTTCATCGGACTTTCAACCGAGTTTAAAGGAAGTTCCTTTATCCTCGCCGCAGTTTTCGGATTGATGGGCGTTTGGTACAGCTATCGAGTCGCTAGCAACTGAAAAAAATTAAA
>JAYVOT010001053.1:0-3081 GCA_043757795.1 Chthonomonadaceae bacterium
AGTGACAGAAGCGTTCCGGAGATATTCCCATTTTCAGAAGCGAGTAGGCAAGCATCTGCCCGGCTCCGCCCTGTGCGACATGTTCCTCAACGACGACGAGGTTTTTCGTTGTACACAACTCTTCCAAAAATTCCGCCGGTATCTCATCAGGCGAAATCGGGAGTTCGGACACGACCCACAGGGAAGGACGAACAGCTTCAGGAATCGCTGCAATCTCACTGATGTAGGTTCCGACTATTGGACCGACGATGAGTATCGAAGCGTTGTTTCCATCTATCAGCTTTCTCCAGGGCGCGTAATCGGGAAGGATGAAATCTACAGGTTTCTCGCAACGCCCCAGCCTGAGATATGCCGGATGTTGAAAGTTTGCCAATCTCATAACGATAGGAGCGACGTCCTCGCGAAAAGCCGGAACGAACGCGCGCATGTGTTGGAGACAGAGCAAGGCGCCGTAATCTTCTATTCCATGATGACTGCCGCCCATCACTCCATAGCCATAGCCCCCGCCGTTGCCCACTAGTTTTACAGGCAGGTCATGGAGACAGACATCATTGCGTATCTGTTCAAACGGTCTTGCATAGATGAAAGGTGCGATGCTGTACGCCCAGGGACTTAATCCCGTTTTCGCAAGTCCAGCCGCCACGGAAACCATATTCTGCTCAGCAACGCCTGCGTTGATAAATCTTGATCCTGCAGCAGACTGTAGGGGTTCTAACGCGCCATATCCCAGATCTCCAGTTAAAAAGACGAAATCCTTTCGGCTCGCTTCCCGGACTAATGCCTCGCAAAGCACGTTTCTCATTTTTATCCTTCTACGTTTATCCGTTTGCGGTTTGAATCGAGACTTCCGAATGCTCAAACTCCAATAGTCGTTTCACGCAACTCGCTGTATTGGAACGTGAGCAGGCGCAGTCCGCGGATACATTACGTCGTCAATCGCCTGTTCATACTCCGCTTGGTTCATCGGCTTGTAATGCCACTCCATTCGATTCTCCATAAAAACGACGCCGCAACCCTTAATCGTATTCGCGACTACTGCCAGAGGTCGATTCTCTTTGCGGATCAGTTCGTTTCTCAGCGATTCGTGAGAGTGCCCGTCAATCTCCTGCGTTCGCAGTCCGCAAGATACGAATCTGCCGTAGAGCGAATCCTGTCCGGCGACGGACTTTGTGGACCCGAACCCTTGAAGTCCGTTTTGATCCACGATAAGCGTGATCGGCAGATTGTGATGCTGTATAAAAATCAGGGCTTCCCAATTCGATCCTTCTTGCCACTCGCCATCCGACATGAGACAGAAGACGCGACCGTTTTTATTTTGAAGTCGATTCCCGAGGGCGATCCCCGCTGCGAGCGATAAGCCGTGCCCTAAGCTGCCGGTTGCAAATGGAATTTCAGGGAGATGATTGGGTGAGGGATGGCCGCTCAGCTTTGTGCCGTCCTTATGAAAGCTCATCAAATCTTCATCGCTCAGTCTTCCTGTTGACCAGAGTGTCGTATATAACGCTCCCGCAGCATGACCTTTTGAAAGCACGAAAGCATCTTCCGAACTCATGACTTGATGATGCAAGACCATGAGCGAATCGAGGCATGAAAGATTGCCGCCGATATGCCCCACTCCGCTTTCATAGTGCATCTGAAGTAGTCTGAGTTTCGCTGTCTTTATCTGTTCCGCTATATTGTCCTGCGTTTTAATAATCTGTAGCATTTAGATGTCTTTGTATCCGATCGCCGCCATATTGCCGACAGGAATTGGAATGAGAATATTGCCCAACCACGAGCTTTGCAGGACTTTGAGAAGTTTCGATTTAACTGCTGAAGGCAATGGGAACAGTTTGATCCAATAATGGAGCGGGTAACGATTCATGATCGGTTTGATTTCAATGCGGTTGAAACCGCTGTTTTGCAATAATTTTTCGACGCTTCGCGGCGAAAAAAGTTGTAAATGCTCTATGTCGAAAATAGGAGATTTGAAACCAAGCAGTCGGTTTACAAGACTGTTTCTGTTGTGACAAATAAGGTAGATCGCGCCTCCGTCTTTCAGCAAAGCGTGAATGTCCTGACAAATGAGCAATGGATCATAGAGATGTTCAATGGTTTGAAAACAGGTAATGAGTTGAAAACTGTTATGAGGAAAATCTCCGGCATGAAATAGTCCCTGACGAATGAGCGTTCGGACGTTCTCTTTTGCCGCTAAAATTGGAGCGGAGGAAGGTTCGACGCCAATGATATTTGTGAACTCGGCCTGCAGGAGTTTTTCTAGAAAAGCGCCGTCTCCCGTTCCGATGTCAATCGCGCCATCAAAGTCTGAAAGCTGTTTTTTGATGTGCGGCAACAGAGACGCATACGTCCGGCTCGCATACTCGGCTTCCATCCCGCTGTCAAAGCTTGCTTCTTCGTAAGCGTCTGCGATCATATCGAGCGAAGGAGTCGGATTGGCGTAGTTAAGATCGCAAGCAGAGCAATTAATCAAACGATAGTGCATGTACTCCGGAAGTTTACGAGAAGCGAAGGCGAAAGCATCCCACTTTGACGGATCGAAATCGGCTTCTGCGAACACCTTCGTCTCATCGTTTGATCCGCAAATCGGGCATGAACGGGAAATCATTTTGATCGAACTCAGTGCGCAGGCGGTCATCATAAATCCTTGGAAGCACAGTAATTTGCACCTAATTGTCGGCAATAATGAAGAAAATCAGACCTGACAAAAGTGACAGTCGTCACTTTTTATTGAAGCTGGGAATTGAGGAAACTCGCCCTATCAATATTCTTTAAATATCATTGCTACTGATGGCAGGTTGATGAGCAAGATATATGAGAAACAACTATGCAGTTTGAGGAAACCGGGTCAAATCGCAAGTCCGCGAAGAGGAATTCCCCTATCCCGCGTCTGATTTACCCTATACGTCCGTGAGGCAATCTCAGGTAGTAATAAGCCCTGCGCAATCGAAAAAAAACGAGAACGGACACGCGCGTAGTTCCCCGGATGAACACCTCTGAGTAGGCGGATTCGTCGCCTATTTAAGTTATATGTATGCGCATGAGTAGAAATAAGGCGGAGGAGCGAAACAGTGAAGATTCAAT
>JAYVOT010001054.1:0-3080 GCA_043757795.1 Chthonomonadaceae bacterium
TGAAAGAGGGTGCAGTCTCAAAGAGATCGTTGCAAAAATCTCTACTTCCGGGCACTCCCGGATTCCGCTCTACGAAGGAGATTTGGATAATATTCTTGGCATTATCCATGCAAAAGACCTGCTGAATCTGCCCTTTGACGTCTCTCTCGACGCAGTGCCGCTCTCGAATGTAATCCGCGCACCATTTTTCATTCCTGAACAGAAAAAGGTTGGCGAACTACTGAGGGATTTTCAAAAGACGAAGCAACACATCGCGATCGTTCGAGACGAGTATGGAGTGACAGCGGGACTGATCACGATTGAAGACTTGCTTGAGCAGATCGTCGGAGAAATTCATGATGAGTACGATGTGGAGGAGTCGATGTTGCAAGTCATCGACTCGCACACCTCCATCATCAACGGAATGATGATGTTGGAAGAGGTAAACGATAGAATGGGGCTTGAGTTGCCAATAGGAGATGCGGACACGCTAGGCGGTTTTGTCTTCAGTATGCTCGGGCATCAAGCTTTGCATAATGAAGAGGTGGTTTGGGAAAAGATTCGTTTTATTGTGGAGGCGACTGACGGGAAAAGAATCACTAAAGTTCGATTGGTTCGCGAGGACGCAAACAGCGCTTTCGGAATTCCCGCCAAGCGTGTTGAAGAGAATTTCGACGATGATTCTCAACCTCGGTCTTCAAAAGCTTTGTCCTGAGATAGCGGTAGTGAGGATCGCCGCGCCTAATTCGGTTGAGCTTACGCAACCAATTAGCATGCTCAAAGCTGTATCGGCATTGATTGACGATTCTGACGATTCATAAAAGAGCGGATAAACAATGGAAGCAAATAGGTCGCAGGAAAAAACGGGTTTGATCTGGTTTCGTTCAGGACTCAGATTAAGGGACAACGCGGCTGTATTTGCGGCTCTCCATCAAAATGAGCAAGTTCGTTGCCTTTATGTTCTGGACGATCACTATCTTCGAAATGCGGATATTGGGGCGGCGAGAGTGGCGTTTCTTTTCGATTCGCTCAGAGAGTTATCGGAACAGATCGTTTCGTATGGCGGACAACTCGTTGTTCGCCTCGCCTCTGACATTCCAACCGAGGTAATTTCTTTTGCAAAAGAGGCGGGAGCCGGTCGAATCTATGTTAATGAGGACTACCTGCCGTATCCAATTCAGCGTGACAAACGGACAAAAGAACTTGCTGAAGCAGAGGGGATAGAGCTTCGATCGTATCGAGATATCCTGCTGGTTCACCCTGCGAAAGTCTTGACCGAAGAGGGGCGACCGTATAGCGTTTTCACTCCTTTCAAACGCAGGTGGGAAAGTCTCCTTCAGACTCCGGATCGTTTCCCGCTGGAAGACCTTTTGTCAGGATTGAACCAACCTCTAAAATTCTCTTCAGCCGACCTTCCGATATTAGAATCATATGGCCTCGCCCTCTCGCAAAGTACGGAGACAGGCGGCGAACAGGGAGCTTATCGACGCTTGGAAGGGTTTGTTCGCCGGGGACTGAGTCAATATCATCAGAATCGCGACATCGCTTCAGACCCTAATAGTACTTCTCGGCTCTCTATGCACCTCAAGTGGGGAACTGTTTCAATTCGGGATTGTTATAGAGAAGCACGTAATCTTGGAGGTCCAGGGGCGGATAAGTGGATAGATGAACTCGCATGGCGCGAGTTTTATCACTCGATTTTATTTCACTTTCCGCACTCTCTCACCGGACCGATGCTCCCTGAATATGCGGATTTCCCCTGGGACGACAACTCGGATTATCTGGAGTCCTGGAAGGCGGGAATGACAGGCTACCCGTTTGTGGACGCGGGAATGAGGCAATTGAACGCAACCGGATGGATGCACAATCGACTCCGACAAGTGGTCGCCTCCTATCTCTGCAAGAATTTGTTGATCAACTGGCAAGAGGGCGAACGTTATTTCATGCAGATGTTGGTTGATGGGGATTGGCCCGCAAACAATGGAGGCTGGCAGTGGGTTTCCGGCTCTGGAACGGACCCTCGCAGAGCGACTCGGATCTTCAATCCGGTTTTGCAAATGGAGCGTTACGATCCTCAGGCGGCGTATGTTCGGCAGTGGGTTCCCGAGTACGGAACTTCGCGCTATCCCAAACCTATTTTAACTCACGAAGAGGGGCGCAAAAACTACCTGGAACGTTTCGCCGAAACGAGCGCGGGACGGCTTGCCCTTCGGGAGATTCGCAAAGAAGAAAAGGAGCGCAATCGTCCTCCAAAAACGCCTGGAGGAAGGAAGAAATCGAGTGATGTCAACGAAAGTCTGTTTTAATGAACTATGAAGAGGCTCTCGCCTATATGGGAGGTTTGATACGTTTTGGATGGAAACTGGACAATTCCCGTATCGAAGCCTTATGCAAAAGTTTGGGCGACCCGCATTTGTCATATCCTGTAATACACATCGCGGGTACGAAGGGCAAAGGTTCGACGACTGCGTTCGCTGCAGCAATTCTTCAGGAGCAGGGCTATAGAGTAGGAGCTTACTTCTCCCCTTACGTCTTCGATGTTCGTGAAAGAGTCCAATTGAATGCAGAGCCTATCTCCAAAGAAGACTTCGCCCGAATCGTGACACGCCTGAAGCCGATTATAGAAGAGTTTGCTGAAACCGACATCGGGCAGACTACCGAATTCGAACTGAAGACCGCCCTGGCTTTCGTCTATTTTGCAGAACAAAAAGCGGACTATGTTTGCCTTGAAGTCGGAATAGGGGGCAGGCTGGACGCGACCAATGTCGTTCATCCGATTGTCACGATCATCACTAATATCGGTCTGGATCATACCGAGATTCTTGGTGAAACGCATGCTCTCATTGCCGCAGAGAAAGCGGGAATCATTAAATTTGGGGCTCCTTGTTTTACCGCAACCGATAATTTGGACGCATTGGAAGTAATCGAACGGATCGCAAAAGAGAGGTCTGCGCCGCTGACGAGAGTCCTGCGCGACGATACGGAAGCGCCTTCCGCGACAAAAAAAGTTATCTGGAAGCTCGACTCGGAAACCGTCCCGCCCGATTTCGCCCCGGTCACTATCTCGACGCAAAGAGCGGTTTACAGGAACATGTCGGTGA
>JAYVOT010001055.1:0-3080 GCA_043757795.1 Chthonomonadaceae bacterium
TTCCGGGTAGTTCTTAGTCCAGTAGCTCTCTTTCACTGCGCCGTCTAAAATGAGGATCGCTCCCGGATGCCTTTGCAACGTTGCGAAAGGGGCGGAGTCGTTGCAGAGTCCTTTGATGACGGGAACGCATTTGAAACGGTTGTCCAGACAGAGTCCGGGCGCAACATCCCCGATTAAAACTGCGTCCGGCGGAAGATTGTTCGTCAGCCAATGAGAGGCGTCACGCTGAGAAAACTGCAAATGCGCCAGCCAATCCCCAATGTAGAGCGAGTTGAACCCCATCCAGAGAGCGGCAGTTCCAAATATCGTCCGCTGTAAGTTCGCCTTCACGCTCAAAAGTTCCTGTAATCGAATCGTGAAAGAAAGCCTGTCGGAAAATAAAAAAACGCCCCCGCTCAGGATTGAGCAGATCGCAACCCCCGCCACTCGGCTTGCATCGTCATGATGAAGAATTGATAGAGCCGAATGGTAGGCGAGATAGGCTCCAAGAATCGTGCGAGCGATTGCATTAGTCCTGAGGGATTCCCATATTTCAGGAAGAGAAAACAGTCCCAGAGCGGCGACGCCTGCTAAAGCCGGATAAAACAGGACATAATAACGGCTCGGCGCGTAGTTCACAATTGAGAATGTCGCGAGAGCGAGCGCCAACCAGAGGGCAAGAAAACCGCTGTTCAAATTCCAATTCCGCGCTGCAAACTCATTCCAGGTTTTAGAAAGCGCCGACGCTGCAAACCCGAGAGCGAGAATGACTTGAACAGGAGAGTGGCGCATCAAGAAGGGCGCGGCTCCCCGGTCGTCCCCTAGCCAGGCGTTATAAAAATTGATTCCCAATCGTTGAAGCGTCTTTGGCAGAAGTTGATTCCCGACGTAGTGCGCGTTGACGCGAATGAGTTCTGCGCGATGCGGCAGTTGCCAGGCGAAAAAGTAAATCAGAATGACTAACCCCAAACCGCACGCCAACAAGAGGAGCGAACTCTTCCAATTCGGTCTTCTTAGCACAAGCAAGAACGGAATCGGGATCGCAAACGCCGCCAATCCGCGTGTTGCGAATGCTAAACCCAGGAAGGCTCCGCAGGCGGAGGTGAAAACAGGTATCGGGTAGCGGAAGGGACGGGCGTCAGGAGATTCTGACGAATCGGTCAAACTTTTCCGAATTCGGTCGCTTACTTCAATTGAACGCCCGACGCCCGACACTCGACACCCGTTTTCTCCCCTGACAAAAGCGTAGAAAGCGCACACGATAAAGAAAACGCCAGGCGTGTCCATCAACGCCATTCGATTGTAGAGCAAGTTGATGTGATCCAACCCCAGAAACGCCGTTGCAGTCGTTGCGGTTTTCCAATCGAACGCTCTTCGCATCGCGAGAAAGAAGACGGAGAGAGTTGCAAGGCTAAATGCGACCGAGATGCTGCGAGCTTGAACGCTTCCCACGCCGAAAATCTTGAAGACCGCGACCTGCACGAAATGAAGAGTCGGCATAATGAGATTGTTGTTGAACTCATCCGTCCGCTCCTGCCCGAAAAGCGCAAGATTGCGTGCGTTGTGGATGTAAAACCCCTCGTCCGTCAGAAGTCCCGTACTCCAACAGAGGCGCACGTAGGGATCGGAATCCAACGCAATCACTCTCAACCCGATCGCAAGCGCCGCCAAAATCAAGGCGCAAGCGAGGATCAGGCGTCTCAACTTCCCAGGCTTTCGACGAACTGCTTGAAGAAATAAGCGCTGTCCATCGGTCCGGGAGAGGCTTCCGGGTGGTATTGAATGGATAAAATCGGCAGTTCTTTGTGACGCAAACCCTCCACCGTTCCGTCGTTCAAATTGACGTACGCCACCTCCATACCGTCTCGCAGGGCATCAGGATCGAGCGCATAACCGTGATTTTGAGAGGTGATGACGACCTTGCCGGTTTGCAAATCCTTCACAGGGTGATTGCCGCCGCGATGCCCGAACTTGAGCTTGAAAGTTTTGCTGCCGAAGGCTTTTCCCAGGAGTTGATTGCCGAGGCAGACGCCTAAAATCGGCTTCTTCCCGATGAATTTCCGGATAGTCTCCACGATGTAGCCGTAGTGTTCCGGGTCTCCCGGTCCCGGCGAGAGCATGATTCCATCCGGGTTTTCGCGCAGAATGACCTCTGCGGGAGTGGTGCAGGGATAGACCGTCACGTCGCAATCGAGATTCGCGAGACACCGGATGATATTGTATTTCACTCCGCAGTCGAGCAACGAGATCCTTCGCCGGTCGTCTTCCATTTTCCCTGCTTCCGCTTGAGGGAGAGAAGTCGGCCTGTCGGTTCCGGCTTTCCAGAAGTAGGGCGCTTCCGTAGTCACTTTTCGGGCGAAATCGTTGTCCGCATAGTTGGGAGTGGAGCGGAGCCTCATGAGGAGTTCTTCGCCAGTTTCGTCCGTGGAGATCGCACCCATCATGACTCCTCGAACTCTTAGCGCTCTCGTTAGCGCGCGCGTATCGATGCCTTCAATAGCGACGACTCCGCGCTCTTTCAAAAAAGCGTGAAGGGTCTCAACGGAGCGCCAATTGCTTGCGTGCGAAGCCGCTTCTCGCACGACGAGTCCCTCGACTTGTACTCGTCTCGACTCGAAGTCGTCCGGATTGATTCCGTAGTTCCCGATCATTGGATAGGTCAATGCCACCATCTGCCCGGCATAGGAGGGGTCAGTCAGAATCTCCTGATAGCCGGTCATTCCCGTGTTGAAGACCGTCTCGCCACAGGTTCTTCCTGCGGCTCCCAACGACTCGCCCTCAAATATCGTTCCATCTTCCAACGCTAAAATTGCTCTCACTCTTCGTCCTTTTTCCTAACTTTCAACGGGAAGACGTCGGACTGAAATCCGCGTCTGGGAACCTCACCCCCGGCCCCCATATGCGTTAACTTAAGCCGCAAGTTATTCTCAAGCGCGCCCCCGGCGCTCCACGCCGCCCCCAATTTTGGGGGGAAGAGAGCTTTTATTGGGAGTATTTAGCATACTATTCGGATATGCTGGTTGCAAAACTCGGTCGATTTCCAGATTTGAAAGAATTTCCCCCAAAGTTGGGGGCGGCGTGGAGCGCCGGGGGCGCAATTT
>JAYVOT010001056.1:0-3077 GCA_043757795.1 Chthonomonadaceae bacterium
CGCCTTCAGTAGTCCGCCGAGGACAACTTTGCCTCAGCGTCACGACTGGCGGCGGCAGCCCGACGCTCTCGTCGCAAATCTCTGCGGAGTTGTCCGAGCGATTTGGCGAGGAATACGGCGCCTACATTGAACTCCTGGGTAAATTTCGAGTCTCAATAAAATCGAAAATTAAAGAATCCCCAATTCGAAAAGCCGCGCTCGCCGCTATCCTGACCCGCGAAACCGAGCTTCTGGCGCTGTTGAGGGAAGATAAAACTGAAGAGGCGGATCGCATGGCGGAGGCGGTCTTGAATCAGTTCTAACACGGAGACAACGTATTGCATTTAGTGTTGGTGGGTCTCAGTCATCATCACGCTCCCATCGAAGTGCGAGAGCGATTCAGTTATCCGGAACACGTCCTCCCCGGCGCGTTGCGGGCTGTTTTGTCGTGTCCGGGAATTCGCGAGGCGGCGATCCTCTCCACTTGCAATCGCACCGAACTCTATGCGCTCGTCTCCGCTCCCGAGCAGGGCGGGGCTTTCGCGGCGCTTCGCCAACTCCTCTCGCAATATCACGCCGTACCGGAACCCGCTTTCGCGCCTTATCTCTACTGCAAAGCCGAACACGAAGCCGCTCTGCACTTGACGAGAGTGGCTTCCGGACTCGACTCTCTCGTTCTTGGCGAGGCGCAAATCCTGGGGCAGGTGAGAACCGCCCTGCGTTTTGCGCAGGCGGAAGGCGCTGCAGGAAGCGCCATTCACGCTCTATTCCAACAGGCGATGACCGGAGGCAAACGCGTGCAGTCCGAGACCGATCTGAGGCGCGGTTCGCTCTCTATCGGGCATGTGGCGGTTGAGCTTGCAAGCAGGATTTTCGGCAATCTCAAAAACGCTTCCGCTCTTATTCTTGGCGCGGGCAAGATGAGCGAACTGACCGCGAAAGACCTTGTCAGCAACGGCGTGAAATTTGTGGTAGTGGCGAATCGAACCTATGAGAAGGCGGTTGAGCTTGCGGAACGTCTTGACGGCAAGGCGATTCGATACGACTCTTTTCTGGACGCGCTGCTGACAGCCGACATCGTGATCGCCTCTACTGCCTCCCCGCATCCCATTTTGACGCGTGAGATGTTGAACCCTGTCGTTCGGAAGAGAAGGGGCAAACCCCTCTTCATAATCGACATCGCAGTGCCGCGCGACGTCGACCCGGATGTCGCAAACCTGGAAAACGTGTTTCTATACAACATCGACGACCTTCAAGAGGTTGCGGCAGAGGGAGCGCGGGGCAGGGCTGAGACGGCGAAGGCGCAGGCGGAACAGATCGCGCTGGAAGAGGCCGCTCGATTTTTGACTCGTTATCGCACTCGTTCCGTCGCTCCGGTTATTTCGGAACTGCGCTCTCAACTGGACGGAATGGCGAAAAGTCGACTTGAGATTCTTCGCTCGCGGCTAGGCGACCTCCCTGAACGAGACTGGAAGATTATCGCGACCCAATTGGAGGCGCTTGCGAGCGAAGTCGCGTTGCAACCGATACTTCGGCTAAAAGCGGAGGCGTCAAAGAGTTCCGCAACGAGTGAAGAGACATTACAGTACGACCTGGCGACGGCGGCTCGCGAACTCTTCGGGTTGAAAGAAGGTTCCGAAAAAGTAGGAGCTGAAATGGTTGTACTCTTGCCTCAAAACGAGTACTTGGAGACCATCGCGCGCAACGCCGACGAAAGTTTGCCGACCGCCTTGCTTGATTCTGAGCTGGTGGAGGCGTTGCAATGAATTCCGCTCTGCTCGCCATCATCAGTCTCGCCCTTTTCGTTCTCGCAACCGTCTGCTACGGAGCGGGGTTGTTCATTGATGCGCCCTCCGCCCCTGCGATTCCGGGGCGAGAGGGCTCATCGCTGCATATCGCGAAGTTCGGTCGCCCTCTCCTGTGGGCGGGAACTTCGGTTCAATTTTTTGCGATCGGCTTCTGGTGCGTTCAAATGCACCGTTCGCCCTTTGCTAGCAGTTTCGGCACGCTCATCACGACAGCTTTCGCTCTGGCTCTCCTGTATGCTCTGGTCGAGCTGAGATTGCACCTTCCGGCGTTGGGGGCTGCGACTCTTGCGGTTGTCTGCCTCGTTGATTTCTGGGCGATGGTTCATGTCGGCGGTCCCGTGGCGGAGACCCCAATTTTATCTCAACGCATCGTGAGCGTCCACGTACTTTCAACAGTCTTCAGTTTCGGGCTTTTCTCGCTCGGCGGAGCCTGCGCCGCGCTCTATTTGATTCAGCATCGCACCCTGAAGGCGCACAAAGACAAGAGCCTTTTCAGAAAACTTCCTCCGCTTGCGACTCTCGACACGATCGCCTATCAGTCAGTGGCTTTTGCGCTTCCCTTTCTGACGCTTGGACTAGCGCTCGGCATCGCTTATATCTACCGGGGCGGCGTTCCTGTCGCTCCGATGTGGTGGGCGGACCCTAAGACAGTCGTCTCATTCGCAACCTGGCTGTTGTATATTTTCTACCTTGCCGCTCGTCTTGCAGGCGGTTGGAGGGGCGTCCGGCTTCAATACGTCTTGTTGCTAGGTCTCCTCGCCGCTCTCGCCCTCTATTTGATTCCCGGCAGCACGCATAAGTTTTTGTAATAATATCCATTTCCTTTCCGTGTTGCAAGGTCATTTTCGCTCCATCATTTGCTCTCTCATTCCATTATTGAGCTGAATACTCATGAATGTCCGTCCGTTCAAGGGAAGCGATGAGCGCGAATAGTTGGCGTAGAAATCAAAATAGAGTGTTTCTACTGGAGAAATGAAGAAGGAATCGAAGCATACTGGAATGAATGTGAATTCTATCATGCAAGAGCCGCGTAGACTCAACGCGTGGTACTCGTCAATCCGGTTATCAGTAATTTTCGGAGAGGGAGGAAATCTCATGCCCCAACCCATTGTCGCCATCAGCGTAGACTGTCTCTGCGCGGCGAAAGGCAAATCCTACGTTCCAGAGATCGTTTCCGTCGCAGAATCGCAAAGCATTCCCCTGACATGGCTCCTCGGAGTCTCGGAACACGACCCGGTTTCAAACATCAAGCTCTATCACAATGAGTACCTGCATCGCATCCCCGCCTGG
>JAYVOT010001057.1:0-3075 GCA_043757795.1 Chthonomonadaceae bacterium
CTCTCAAAGCTGCTGATACGAGAGGGGACTGTTTTGCGTCCGCAAGCAAAGCGGATATTGTAGAAAGCGCCACAGGGCGAAAATTGCTTGGCGCAGCTCTCCACAAGAGAGCGGGTTTCATACTGATGCAAGGCTCAATTCCGCTTTACTCAAGTACAAGCGAGTATTCAGCCTTGGCGGAAAAGTGTTTTATAGGCGAAGGCGGAGCATTGCCGAATGCGGCAGAGCAGGGGATATCAGCTGAAGATTTTTTAGCTGGAACCTTTCTCAAATTGAAGACGGAGTGGGATGTTGATCCTGCCGAAAGGTCAATTGATGAAACGGACAGAGTCCGGACTCTTCAACTGGCATCGGACAGTTACGGGACTTTGTAAAGGACACCGAACCTGGGTTCAACTATGTGCCAAACAAGAGTTGGCTTAGATTTGAATTGACAGAGTACGTCAGTTGTGATATACTTTCAATAGCAATTAGGCAGACCTCAGATTCTGACGCTGCCAACAAATTCCTTCTCCCTCAATCACCGGAGAAGAAGTAAACGAGAGGATTACCTAATGCCTAAGAAGATTCTTGCAGTGGATGATGAGAGACATATCGTGCGCCTGGTTCAGGTCAATCTCGAGCGTGCCGGTTACATCGTTGTGACTGCTTTTGATGGCAAGGACGCCCTGGAGAAAGTCGAATCGGAGCAGCCCGATCTAGTCGTTCTCGACGTCATGATGCCTTACATGGATGGTTTCGAGGTGCTTCAGAACCTTAGAAAGAACCCTGCCACTCGTGAACTTCCGGTAATCATGCTTACTGCGAAAGCTCAGGATGCGGACGTTTTCCGAGGATGGCAGAGCGGGGTCGATTGCTATCTGACCAAGCCTTTCAATCCAATGGAACTCATCTCTTTCGTCAAAAGAATTTTCAAGTCGATGGAAGGTGACGAAGGCGACAAGCGGTTTGAAATATAGGAAAGAAACACAAGGTTGAAAACAGATATGGAATCGAATAAACGAGTAGGAATAGCGATCTCCGCCTGTATCGCCGCCGCCGCTACGGGCGTTATCGTTGTCGCGGCATTCGTAAAATGGCGAAGCCATGAGGCGGATGGAAGAAAATTGGAGAACAGTTTAAGGGATGTACAGGACGTTCTTAGCGACTGCTACGACAAAATTCATGAAATTGAAAATCACCTTCCGAGTTCTCAAAGTTTCGAAGTCGCCCCTCAACAGGAACCCGGGTTCATTCTTCAATCAAACTCACAGAGTTCCAAACGTTCTATGTCCAACTGAATTCCCGCGTTATATGACTGGCGATAGACAACAAAACCCTCACAAATTGTGAGGGTTTTGTTGTCTTCACTTCCGGTCCGGTTCGCATCGACAGCGCTTGACAAAGTCACCCGCGCTGTTTGAAAAACAAAAAAACGTCCGTTGGTGGCAACGGCAAATCCCCCGTTCCAATCTAGAATATTACGTTGTTTTGATTCATACTTTGTATTATCGGACGTTGAAATAGTGAGTAATTTACATGAAACATTGCTACCAATGAGAGTAAATACGATTTGAACCCAGGAGACAGTCTCCTGGGTTCAAATTTCCTAATTCGAAATATTTAGAGGACGCTACTGCAGTTCTGTTGGCATTGATCCCTCTAAAACGGCTTCTGCTGCGTAGATCGGCGCTCGATATCTCAAAGCCAACGCAATTGCATCGCTTGATCTGCTGTCAACTTCTATTGTTTCGTTATTATGAGTAAGCACCAATTTTGCGTAGAAAGTGTCGTCCCAGATATCGTCGATAATCACGCGGTCCAGTTTCATGCCCGCTTTGTCCAGAAGGATTTTGATCAAATCGTGGGTCAGCGGTCTGATCGGCGCTTCGTTCTTCAACGCCAGAGTGATTGAAAGTCCCATATCTCGCGTGATGAAAATTCTGATTTCTCTTTCGCTTTTATCTCTCAACGTCACAAATATCTCAATCGGCTGCGAAGAGACCGGCGCGCCGTTCAAGGTTGAATAAGCCTCATACACCGCGACGACTTTCACCTCTTTCTCATTGAGAGGTCTGTTGACGGGGTTCTCAGGCTCATTCGATAGAGGCGTATTCTCTCCGCCTATATCGGGTTTCCAGCCAAAAGGACCAAAAAGGTCTTTGAAGTCGTTGCCCACTCCTTCGCCTCCGACAGATAGTTTGAGCAGTTTGTTGCTAATTTTTAATCAACAAACCAAAAATTGAAGAGATTCGCTTAGCTATTGATTGTCTTGTCAACCATCGTCAAGAACTCTTTGTTCGACTTGGTGTGCTTCAGTCGATCCATTAGAAGTTCCGTCGCTTCCTGAGGGTCCAACCCATAGAGCAATCTTCTCAGCTTCACTACTTGCTTATACGTCTCTTCGTCATACAAAAGTTCATCATGGCGAGTACTGGATTTTAAGGCGATAGCTGGAAAAATCCTTTTATCCGCCAAGTTTCTGTCAAGCTCCACTTCCATGTTGCCTGTTCCTTTGTACTCTTCGAATATCAGGTCATCCATTCGGCTTCCCGTTTCAACGAGAGCGGTCGCCAACATAGTCAGACTTCCCCCCTCTTCTATGTTGCGAGCGGCTCCAAAGAATCTTTTGGGTCGATAGAGCGCTGCGGGATCGAGTCCTCCGGCGAGCGTTCGTCCGCTTGGATTGACGGTCAAGTTCGAAGCTCTTGTGTAACGAGTCAAGCTATCCATAAGCACAACGACATCTCGCTTGCTCTCCGCAAGTCGTTTCGCCTGTTCCAGAACGATATCCGCCACTCTCATGTGGTTTTCAGGGGTCTCGTCAAACGTCGAGCTGATAACTTCGCCTTTGACTGATCTTCGGATATCCGTTACCTCTTCAGGGCGCTCGTCGATTAGAAGAACGATGAGGACGCATTCAGGGTGGTTCTGAACGATCGAATTAGCGATCGCTTTGAGTATCGTGGTTTTTCCGGCTTTGGGTTGCGCCACGATCATGCCGCGTTGCCCCTTCCCTATCGGGCTGAGGATGTCCATAATTCTGCCGGTCATCTCGTTGCGAGTCGTTTCGAGAATAAGCCGCTCGTTCGGATA